>NZ_JAFGYL010000022.1:0-92348 GCF_017491835.1 Pseudomonas sp. 67(2021) | reverse complement strand
CCCCAAGGGTATAAATAAGTAACACCAAGCCCCACCCAAGCGCACAGAACAAGACCGGCGCACCATTTCAGTGCCGCGAATGCACCGCAAAAACCACCCGCAAACGGTCAAATGCGTCAAAAGTTATACGGATGCGACATTAAGGTACGTTCGTGCCACCGTTTAACGCCGCCGACCGCTCTGGATCTTGCATTGGGTATGGGGCCTGCATAAGTATCCGCAGGCACGACTCACGAGGTCGTACCTCACAACTAAAAAATGACAACAAATCATGAGGCCAACATGCTTAAACACGCGGTCATTCCGTTTCTAGTCGGCGCAGGCTTGTTAGCCTCCGCACCTTTCGCCACCGCTGCGACTAACCTGGTGTTCTGCTCCGAAGGGAGCCCGGCCGGTTTTGATCCAGGCCAGTACACCACCGGAACCGACTTCGACGCCTCAGCCGAAACCATGTTCAACCGCCTGACCCAGTTCGAGCGCGGCGGCACCGCCGTGATTCCTGGCCTGGCGACCAAGTGGGACATTTCCGATGATGGCCTGACTTACACCTTCCACCTGCGCGAAGGCGTCAAGTTCCACACCACCCCGTATTTCAAGCCGACTCGTGAATTCAACGCCGACGACGTGCTGTTTACGTTCAACCGCATGATCAACAAGGACGACCCGTTCCGTAAGGCGTACCCGACCGAATTCCCGTACTTCACCGACATGGGGATGGACACCAACATCACCAAGATCGATAAAGTCGACGACCACACCGTCAAGTTCACTCTGAAAGAAGTCGATGCCGCGTTCATCCAGAACATGGCCATGAGCTTCGCGTCCGTGCAGTCCGCCGAATACGCGGCCCAACTGCTCAAGGATGGCAAAGCCGCCGACATCAACCAGAAGCCGATCGGCACCGGCCCGTTCGTGTTCAAGAGCTACCAGAAAGACTCGAACATCCGTTACACCGGCAACAAGGATTACTGGAAACCTGAAGACGTGAAGATCGACAACCTGATCTTCGCCATCACTACCGACCCATCGGTGCGTATCCAGAAGCTGAAGAAGAACGAGTGCCAGGTCACCCTGTTCCCGCGTCCGGCCGATCTGAAAGCGCTGAAAGAAGACAAGTCGCTGAAGATGCCGGATCAGGCCGGCTTCAACCTCGGCTACATCGCTTACAACGTGATGGACAAGGTCAAGGGCAGCAACGAGGCCAACCCACTGGCTGACCTGCGCGTGCGCCAGGCACTGGACATGGCCGTGAACAAGCCGCAGATCATCGATTCGGTTTACCAGGGCGCGGGGCAACTGGCGGTCAACGCCATGCCGCCGACCCAGTGGTCCTACGACACCACCATCAAGGATGCCAAGTACGATCCTGAGAAAGCCAAACAGCTGCTCAAGGAAGCCGGCGTCAAGGAAGGTACCGAGATCGTCCTGTGGGCGATGCCGGTGCAGCGTCCGTACAACCCGAACGCCAAACTGATGGCTGAAATGCTCCAGTCCGACTGGGCCAAGATCGGCTTGAAAGTGAAGATCACCAGCTACGAGTGGGGCGAGTACATCAAGCGCTCCAAAGGTGGCGAGAACCAGGCCATGATCATTGGCTGGAGCGGTGACAATGGTGATCCGGACAACTGGCTCAACGTTCTGTTCGGCTGCGACTCGCTGAGCGGCAACAACTTCTCCAAGTGGTGCGACAAGAAGTTCGACGGCCTGGTGAAAGAAGCCAAACGCACTACCGACCAGGGCAAGCGCACCGAGCTGTACAAACAGGCGCAACACGTCCTCAAAGATGCAGTTCCAATGACACCTATCGCTCACTCGACGGTGTATCAACCCATGCGCGCCAACGTGCAGGATTTCAAGATCAGCCCATTTGGCCTGAATTCCTTCTACGGCGTCAGCGTCAGCAAGTAAGACATTGCAACGGCGGCGTTTCTGACGTCGCCGTTGCTTTATCTACCGGAAAAAAGGAAAAGGCCTACACCCAAATCCGCCGCAGATGATTGCTTCGGTATAGGCGCGTCGACTTTTCCTACGAGCATTAAGGCAATTACGTATTTACTGCCAGAGGCACGGTGCCTACCGTCGCGTACTGACCAGTGTCTGCGTGGGCCACCGGTTTTGCCGTACGTATTGGATTGAGCTCAATGCGACCAGAAAGTCCCGGGATAGGGACCCTGACGCATTGCACAACACTAAAAAGAGGGAGCGTCATGCGCCATACCTTGATTTTTTCCGCACTGTTGGGCGCCGGCCTGTTGGCCGCCACGTCTGCAAGCTACGCCGCCAGCGACAGCCTGGTGTTTTGCTCGGAAGGCAGCCCGGCGGGTTTCGATACCGCGCAATACACGACGGCCACCGACAACGACGCCGCCGAGCCGCTGTACAACCGCCTCGTCGAGTTCGAAAAAGGCGCGACCAATGTCGTACCGGGCCTGGCGACCAAGTGGGACATTTCCGAAGATGGCCTGAAATACACCTTTCACCTGCGTGAAGGCGTGAAATTTCATACAACCCCTTACTTCAAGCCGAGCCGCGATTTCAACGCTGACGATGTCGTGTTCACGTTCACTCGCATGCTCGATGCGCAACAACCGTTCCGCAAGGCCTACCCCACCGAGTTTCCGTACTTCAACGGGATGAGCCTGAACAAGAACATCGCCAAGGTCGAGAAGACCGGGCCGCTGACCGTGGAGTTCACGCTCAACAGCGTCGATGCGGCGTTCATCCAGAACATCGCGATGAGCTTCGCTTCGATTCTGTCTGCCGAATACGCCGACAAGCTGCTCGCCGACGGCAAGCCGAGCGACATCAACCAGAAGCCGATCGGCACCGGGCCGTTCGTATTCAAGAGCTACCAGAAAGACTCGAACATCCGCTATACCGGCAACCCGCAGTACTGGGATCCGAGCCGGGTCAAGCTGAAGAACCTGATTTTTGCGATCAACACCGACGCTTCGGTACGCGTGCAGAAGCTCAAGGCCAACGAGTGCCAGATCACCCTGCACCCGCGCCCTGCCGATGTTGAAGCACTGAAGGCCGACCCGAAACTGCAACTGATTTCCAAGCCGGGCTTCAACCTCGGCTACATCGCCTACAACGTGCGCCACAAGCCATTCGATCAACTGGAAGTGCGTCAGGCGCTGGACATGGCGGTGAATAAACAGGGAATTCTCAACGCTGTTTATCAAGGCGCCGGCCAACTGGCCGTCAACGCCATGCCACCGACACAGTGGTCCTACGACGACACCATCAAGGACGCTGCCTACAACCCGGAAAAAGCCAAGGAACTGCTCAAGGCCGCCGGCGTGAAAGAAGGCACCGAGATCACCCTGTGGGCGATGCCGGTGCAGCGTCCATACAACCCGAACGCCAAACTGATGGCCGAGATGCTCCAGTCCGACTGGGCCAAGATCGGCCTGAAAGTGAAGATCGTCAGCTACGAATGGGGCGAGTACATCAAGCGCACCAAGAACGGCGAGCACGACGTCAGCCTGATCGGCTGGACCGGTGACAACGGGGACCCGGACAACTGGCTGGGCACGCTGTACAGCTGCGACGCCATCGGTGGCAACAACTACTCCATGTGGTGCGATCCGGCGTACGACAAGCTGATCAAACAGGCCAAGGTCGTCACCGACCGCGACCAGCGCACCGTGCTTTATAAACAGGCCCAGCAATTGCTTAAACAGCAAGTGCCGATCACGCCTGTCGCCCACTCGACGGTCAACCAGCCGTTAAGCACCCGGGTCGAAGGGTTCAAAGTCAGCCCGTTCGGCCGCAACGTGTTCTCGGGTGTCAGTATCGATTAAACCAACCGATTAGCCGCAATGCTGAGGGGAGCCGTCTACTCCCCTCACGCAAGCGCTTTGCCTAAATTCGCCAATCCGGCTTATTGCAAACGTTTGCGATGTGTGAACGAGTTCTAAACCAATAACCGGCATACCAAAAAAAGCCGGGATAAAAAGAAAGTAAAGGAGCTTCACCCATGAAACTGAGCAGCACCGCGATACTGGCCCTGGCCATCAGCAGCATCACCGCCACGGCTTATGCGGAAACCCAGAGCCAGGCGTTCACTCCGGTGACCGTCAACGAGAAGAGCGCCCAGGCCGAAGCCACCGGCTTCCTCGAAGGGCAATCGATCAGCGGTTCGACCCGTAACTGGTACGCCAACGAACAACTCAAGCGTGGCGGCAAGTTCGCTTACCGCAAGAATGGCCAGTCCACCGAAACCGATCGCCGGATCAACTGGGTCCAAGGCACGATCATCAAGTACAACTCGGGCTTCACCGAAGGTACTGTCGGCTTCAGCACCGAAGTGGCTGCTTACAACGCGATCGCCCTTGAGCGCGACCGCGAGAACCTCGCCGCAAACAACGGCGGCGCTCCAGGCACTCGCCCAGGCGCAGGCAACAACCGGACCCTGACCCGTGAAGGCGGTGACGCTGTCGGCCAGTGGAGCAAGCTGGGCCTGGCCAACGTCAAGGCGCGCATCTCCAACACCACCCTGACCGCCGGCCGCATGAACTTCAGCAGCCCGCAAGTCGACGTGATCGGTAACCGTCCGCTGCCATCGAGCTTCGAAGGTATCGCGATCCACAGCGAAGAGCTGAACAACCTGGCGTTCGACGTCGCAACCTTCGACCGCGTTTCGCCACGTACCGAAGAAAGCCTGAGCAAGTTCCGCTCCGAATACGGTGACATCAACGCTGAAGCCGATCACGTCAACACCGCCGGTATTTCCTACCAGCCGTTCGCCAGCCTGACCACCAGCCTGTGGGGCACCCAGGCCGAAGACCTGTGGAACCAGTACTACTTCGGCGCTACCCACGTTTTGGGTGACAGCTCGGTACTGAGCCTGACCACCGGTCTGAACTACTACAAGACCGTCGACGAAGGCAAAAAACTGCTCGGCGACATCGACAACGACACCTACTCGCTGTCGTTTGGCCTGACTCATCAGGCCCACACCGTGACGTTCTCGTACCAGGAAGTGAACGGTAACGAGTACTTCGACTACTTGCACGAAACCAACGGTATCTACCTGGCCAACTCCCTGCTCTCGGACTTCAACGGCCCGAACGAGAAGTCCTTCCAGGTTTCCTACGGTCTCAACATGGCTGAGTACGGTGTACCAGGCCTGAAATTCAACATCTACCAGGCACGCGGCTGGGGCATCGACGGCACTCACTACAAGGGTGGCGGCTACGATGGCGTGCAGGCGATGGATGGCGAGCACCACTATGAATACGGCGTAGGTGCAACCTACGCAGTACAGAGCGGCCCGCTCAAGGCCACGACCATTCGCGGCACTTACACCGCTCACCGTGCCAGCGAAAACCAGGCTGACGGCAGCATCAACGAGTTCCGTCTCGTAACCACCATCCCGTTCAACATTCTGTAAAAACGCCAACCGACGGCTGACTCATGATGAGTCGGCCGTTCGGTTTTCTGTCTTCAACCGATTGCAGAGGGTTATCGATGAAAATGCTTCCCCTACGTGCGGCCATCGCGGCTGCGTTGCTGAGTGTCGCCGTTGGCGCCTCGGCCAAACCCTTGGTGGTCTGCACCGAAGCCAGCCCGGAAGGCTTCGATATGGTCCAGTACACAACTGCAGTCACGGCGGACGCTGTGGCCGAAACCATCTTCAACCGCCTGGCCGATTTCAAGCCCGGCACCACTGAAGTGATCCCGGCACTTGCCGAGTCGTGGGACATCAGCGAGGACGGCCTGACCTACACGTTCCACCTGCGCAAAGGCGTCAAGTTTCACACCACCGAATATTTCAAGCCGACCCGCGACATGAACGCCGACGACGTGGTCTGGAGCTTCCAGCGTCAGCTGGACCCGAATCACCCGTGGCACAAACTGTCGAGCGTGGGCTTCCCCTACTTTGAAAGCATGGGCTTCAAGGAACTGCTCAAAAGCGTAGAAAAAGTCGACGACAACACGGTCAAGTTCACCCTGACCCGTCGCGAAGCGCCGTTCCTGGCCGACATCGCCATGGCCTTCTCGTCGATCTACCCGGCCGAATACGCCGACCAGTTGCTCAAGGCCAACAAGACTGGCGATCTGAACAACAAGCCGATCGGTACCGGCCCGTTCATCTTCCAGCGTTACGCCAAGGATGCGCAGGTGCGTTTCAAGGCCAACCCGGATTACTTCCGTGGCAAGCCACCGGCCGACGCGTTGATCCTGGCGATCGCCACCGACAACAACGTGCGCCTGCAAAAGCTCAAGGCCAACGAGTGCCAGATCGCGCTGTATCCGAAACCGGATGACATCCCGAGCATCAAGAAAGACAGCAAGCTGAAAGTCGACGAGCTGGACGCGATGACCGTTTCGTACATCGCCATGAACACCCAGCACAAGTACATGAGCGACGTGCGCGTGCGCAAAGCCATCGACATCGCGTTCGACAAGGAAGCCTACGTCAACGCGCTGTTCGGCAAGGGTAACGCGTCGGTGGCGGTCAACCCGTACCCGCCGACCCTGCTCGGCTACAACCATGATCTGAAAAACCCGCCACGGGACCTGGACAAGGCACGCGCCCTGCTCAAGGAAGCCGGGGTTCCGGAAGGCACCACCTTCACCCTGTTCACCCGTAACGGCGGCGGTCCGACCAACCCCAACCCGATGCTCGGCGCGCAAATGATGCAGGCTGACCTGGCGAAAGTCGGGATCAAGATCGACATCCGCGTGATGGAATGGGGCGAGATGCTCAAGCGCGCCAAGGCCGGCGAGCACGACATGGTCTCGGCCGGATGGGCGGGCGACAACGGCGACCCGGATAACTTCCTGACGCCTATGCTCAGTTGCGAGGCCGCCAAGAACGGCGAAAACTACGCACGCTGGTGCAACGAGAAATTCCAGGCACTGCTGGATGAAGCGCGGGCTAAAGTAGATCCGGCCGAACGCGCCGCGCTCTACGAACAGGCCCAAGTGCTGTTTAATCAGGACCAGCCATGGATAAGCATGGCCCATACTCGGATGTTCACTGCAATGCGCAACAATGTAGAGGGCTACCACATCAGCCCTCTCACCACTAATAACTTCGCCACCACCCAGGTGAAGTAGATAAGAAACGCCCGGCGTCCCTTACCTGAGGGACGCCGGACACGCCTAACCGGCTGATGAGGTACCACACAAGATGTTTAGTTTTATTGCCCGCCGACTGGGGTTGTTGATCCCCACGTTTTTCGGCATCACCTTGCTGACTTTCGCGTTGATTCGCATGATTCCGGGCGACCCCGTGGAAGTGATGATGGGCGAACGTCGGGTCGACCCCGAAATGCACGCTCAGGCAATGGAACGCCTGGGGCTGAACAAGCCGCTGTATGCCCAGTATCTGGACTACATCGGCAAACTGGCCCAGGGCGATCTCGGTGAGTCGTTGCGTACCCGTGAAAGCGTGTGGACCGAGTTCACCTCTCTTTTCCCGGCGACCCTGGAACTGTCCATGGCCGCCCTGCTGTTCGCTGGCATCCTCGGGCTTCTGGCCGGAGTGATCGCGGCACTCAAACGAGGATCGCTGTTCGACCACGGGGTGATGGGCATCTCCCTCGCGGGCTATTCGATGCCGATCTTCTGGTGGGGCCTGATCCTGATCATGTTCTTCTCGGTGAGCCTGGGCTGGACCCCGGTGTCCGGGCGCATCGACCTGCTGTATGACATCGAGCCGAAAACCGGCTTCATGCTGATCGACACGCTGCTGGCCGATGACGTCGGCGCGTTCTTCGACGCCCTGCATCACCTGATCCTGCCGGCGATCGTGCTCGGCACCATTCCGCTGGCGGTAATCGCGCGGATGACCCGTTCGTCGATGCTCGAAGTGCTGCGCGAAGACTACATCCGCACGGCCAAGGCCAAAGGCCTGTCGCCGTCGCGCGTGGTGTTCGTGCATGGTCTGCGCAACGCACTGATTCCGGTGCTGACGGTTGTAGGTCTGCAAGTCGGTACTTTGCTGGCCGGTGCGGTCCTGACCGAAACCATCTTCTCCTGGCCCGGCATCGGTAAATGGCTGATCGAAGCCATCGGCGCCCGGGACTATCCGGTGGTGCAAAACGGCATCCTGTTAATCGCCTGCCTGGTGATTCTGGTCAACTTCGTGGTGGACATCCTCTACGGCTTTGCCAACCCACGCATCCGTCATCAGCGCTGAGGTCAATACCCATGAGCACTCCAACATCCTCAGTAGCCACCGCCACGTCCGCCGTGGATCAAAGCCTGCTGTACCCGTCGCCGTACAAAGAATTCTGGCAAGCGTTCTCGAAGAACAAGGGCGCCGTTGCCGGCCTGCTGTTCATGCTGCTGATCATCTTCTGCGCGATCTTCGCGCCGTGGGTCGCGCCGCATAATCCGAGCGAGCAATACCGTGACTTCCTGCTGACGCCGCCGGCGTGGCTCGAAGGCGGGCAGATGCAGTTCCTGCTCGGCACCGATGAACTCGGCCGTGACCTGCTGTCGCGTCTGATCCAGGGTTCGCGCCTGTCGTTGCTGATCGGCTTGTCGTCGGTGGTGATGTCGTTGATTCCGGGGATCCTGCTGGGTCTGTTCGCCGGTTTCTTCCCGAAAGTGGTCGGCCCGACCATCATGCGTCTGATGGACATCATGCTGGCCCTGCCATCGCTGCTGCTGGCCGTGGCGATCGTCGCCATCCTCGGCCCTGGCCTGATCAACACCGTGATCGCGATTGCTGTGGTTTCCCTGCCGTCCTACGTGCGTCTGACCCGTGCCGCCGTCATGGGCGAACTGAACCGCGACTACGTCACCGCCGCGCGTCTGGCCGGTGCCGGTCTGCCGCGTCTGATGTTCATCACCGTGCTGCCCAACTGCATGGCGCCGCTGATCGTGCAGGCAACCCTGAGCTTCTCTTCGGCGATTCTCGATGCCGCTGCACTGGGCTTCCTCGGCCTCGGCGTACAACCGCCTACCCCTGAGTGGGGCACCATGCTGGCCTCGGCCCGCGACTACATCGAACGCGCCTGGTGGGTGGTAAGTCTGCCTGGCCTGACCATTTTGCTCAGCGTGCTGGCAATCAACTTGATGGGCGACGGCCTGCGCGATGCGCTGGACCCGAAACTCAAGAACGCCGCCTGAGGAGATTCAAATGTCACTGCTAGAAATCAAGAATCTCAACGTCCGCTTCGGCGACAAGACCGCGACCCCGGTGGTCGACGGCCTCGACCTGAAAGTCGACAAAGGCGAAGTGCTGGCCATCGTTGGCGAGTCGGGTTCGGGTAAATCCGTGACCATGATGGCGCTGATGGGCCTGATCGAGCATCCCGGCATCGTCACCGCCGACTCGCTCAGCTTCGACGGCAAGGACATGCTCAAGCTGAGCAATCGTCAGCGTCGGCAGATCGTCGGCAAAGACCTGTCGATGGTCTTCCAGGACCCGATGACCGCGCTGAACCCGAGCTACACCGTCGGTTTCCAGATCGAGGAAGTGCTGCGCCTGCACCTGAAAATGTCCGGCAAGCAAGCGCGCAAGCGTGCCATCGAACTGCTGGAAAAAGTCGAGATCCCGGGCGCCGCCAGCCGCATGGACGCCTACCCGCATCAACTGTCTGGCGGTATGAGCCAGCGCGTCGCGATCGCCATGGCGATTGCCGGCGAGCCGAAACTGTTGATCGCCGACGAACCGACCACCGCGCTGGACGTGACGATTCAGGCGCAGATCATGGATCTGCTGCTGGCGTTGCAGAAAGAGCAGAACATGGGCCTGGTGCTGATCACCCACGACCTCGCGGTCGTGGCGGAAACCGCCCAGCGCGTCTGCGTGATGTACGCCGGTCAAGCTGTGGAAGTCGGTCAGGTGCCGCAACTGTTCGACATCCCGGCGCACCCGTACAGCGAAGCGCTGCTCAAGGCGATTCCCGAGCACAGCCTCGGCGCCTCACGTCTGTCGACTCTGCCGGGCATCGTCCCGGGCCGTTATGACCGTCCGCAGGGTTGCCTGCTGTCGCCGCGCTGCCCGTACGTGCAGGACAACTGCCGCACCCAGCGTCCGGGCCTTGATCCGAAAGCCAACAGCCTCGCCCGCTGCTTCTACCCGCTGAACCAGGAGGTGGCGTAATGGCCGTCGTACTTACCGCCCGCGACCTGACCCGTCACTACGAAGTCTCCCGTGGCCTGTTCAAGGGCCACGCCACCGTGCGCGCGCTCAACGGCGTGTCTTTCGAACTGGAAGCCGGCAAGACTCTTGCCGTGGTAGGCGAATCCGGCTGTGGCAAATCCACTCTCGCCCGCGCCCTGACGCTGATCGAAGAGCCGTCGTCGGGCTCGCTGCAGATCGCCGGTCAGGAAGTTGCCGGCGCCGACAAGGCCGAGCGCAAGCAACTGCGCAAAGACGTGCAGATGGTGTTTCAGAGCCCGTACGCGTCGTTGAACCCACGGCAGAAAATCGGTGATCAACTGGCCGAGCCGCTGCTGATCAACACCAAGCTGTCGGCCACTGAGCGTCGCGAGAAAGTCCAGGCGATGATGAAGCAGGTCGGCTTGCGCCCTGAGCATTACCAGCGCTATCCGCACATGTTCTCCGGCGGTCAGCGTCAGCGTATCGCCCTGGCGCGGGCGATGATGCTGCAACCGAAAGTGCTGGTGGCGGACGAACCGACTTCGGCGCTGGACGTGTCGATTCAGGCCCAGGTGCTCAACCTGTTCATGGATCTGCAGCAGGAGTTCAACACCGCCTACGTGTTCATCTCGCACAACCTCGCGGTGGTGCAGCACGTGGCCGATGACGTGATGGTGATGTACCTCGGCCGCCCGGTGGAACTGGGACCGAAAAACGACATCTACGAGCGCCCGCTGCATCCGTACACCCAAGCGCTGCTGTCGGCGACCCCGACGATTCACCCGGACCCGAACAAGCCGAAAATCAAGATCGTCGGCGAACTGCCCAACCCGCTGAACCCGCCACCGGGCTGTGCTTTCCACAAGCGCTGCCCGTACGCGACCGAACGTTGCACCACGGAAGAACCGCTGTTGCGCGAACTGGATAATCGGCAGGTGGCTTGCCACTACGCCGAGCAGTTCCTCGACGGCGCGGCGTAGGCCCACGAAATATCTCATGTGGGAGCGAGCCTGCTCGCGAATGCGGTGTAACAGTCACCAACATTGTCGACTGAAATGACGCTTTCGCGAGCAGGCTCGCTCCCACAGTGAGTTCGTGTTGATTCAAGAATTCATGCGATAACAAAACCCCTTCCACCTCGATTGCGCATCAGTCGAGGCCGAAGGGGTTTTTCTTTGCCCGGCGATCTATGTCTGGCTATCGCCTTCGTCATCCGGGTCATCGGTATCCGGATCGTCCGTGGTCGAGTCGTCGTCATCAGCGCTGCCACCCTGATTCATATCCCCCGGTTCCGACTCGGACTTGGCCAGCATCAGGCCGCTATGCCCTACCTGGCCGTTAAACGCCTGAGATTCGTGATCCTCGCACTCGGCCCACGCCGTTGCGGTGCCGAGGGACAGCATCACCATCACTTTCAACAACATCAAAACCCGTAGCAATCTGCTTTTCATGGCCGACTCCATCCTGTTGCGCTAAGACATGCTTGCCGGATTGGCTCGATGTGAAATCTAGTTGCGATCCGACCGGCTCACCACTTAGGACGCGACCGCGCAGGCAGAAATGCCATCGACCGCCAGATTGCTTTCGAATAACCCTGATAACCGAATCAGCTAAGCGCCGCGCGTGGCCTGCCAGGTCAGTGGAATGGAGATCAGCACCAGCAGTGCGCTCATCAGCCAGACACTGTGCCCGCCAAACTGGCCATACAGCTGACCGCTGAGCACCGGCGACAACAGCGCGCTGGCACTCCAACTCATGAAGAACAAGCCGAAGTACTGACCGCTCTTGCCGCTCTGGGCAAACTGCATCGCCAGTACATTCAACGGCGGCATGAACAAGGCCTCGCCCAGCGTCCAGATCAGTGTCGACAGACAGACAAAAGCCAAGCCGGAACCGAACGGCAACATGCCCAATCCGCAGGCCAACAGCACACTGCCGACGATCATTTGCCAACGCGAGCCCCAGCGTTCCACCGAGTGCGACAGCGGGATCTGCAGCGCGATCACCAACAGCGCATTGAGCCCGAACTGCCAACCGATCGCTTCGGTGCTCAGGTGGTAGTAATCACGCAGATAATTGCCCAGCGTGCTGTAGACCGTGTCGAACGCAATGCCGAGCACGGCCGTCGCCGCCAGCAGCCAGAGGAACGGCTTGTCGCGATACGGCAGGCTTGAGCCATCGGTCGATTCGTCTTCAACCACCAGCACCGGCCGCCGCCACGTCGTGCGCACGAACCACAGCAACGCCAGCATCGTCATCGCCGCACTGGCAAAAAACACCCAACGAAAATCCGCCTGCGCCAACACCCCGCCCGCAACTCCGGCAGCGGCCATGCCCAGATTACGCGCGACCCGACTCAGAGCCTGCGCACGGGAACGTTGCGCGACTTCGCAATACTCCATGATCAGCCGCTGATGCAACGTCCGAATCGCCCCGTCGATCACACCGCTGAGCAACAGCAAAGCGGCCAGCCACGGCACCTGCGTCACCAGCCCCAACAGCATCAGCACCCACACCGATACGAAAAACAACGCCGCTGTCAGCCGCGCCGTGCGCACATGATCACTGAGCCAGCCGCCGAGCATCGAACCGACCAGCAACCCGGCGCCATAGGCTGAAAGCAACCAACCCACGGTTTCAATCGCCAGGCCCAGCTCCTGACGCAGGTACAGCGCCATGAACAGCTTGACCATGGCGCTGAGGCGATTGATGAACAACAGAGCCGCGAGGACCCAGGCCATGGGGGTGAAATAGCCTTTAAGAAGCAACAGGGGATTCAGCCGACTCGTCACTCCATTGACCTCTTCGAACGACTTGCAGGGACTGGAACACTACCGGTCAGCATGGCGGTTGTCGCATACCAGCACATCCAAAACACGGAAAAAAGGATCCGCCCTACAACACGCTGTAGGAAATGTCGCAGGCTGAGAACTTTTGACCTTGCTTTTCAGGCTCGCAGTCTTCAACAACCGAATTGGATTGAGTGCATCAAACAGAAAATCGTCGGCTCGCAGATTGCCTTCGCGAGCAGGCTCGCTCCCACAATTGGATTGGGGACGACCTCAAGAAACAGGCAGACTGTCAGGCCGCCTTCGCGAGCAGGCTCACTCCTACAATTTGACCGCGTACCTCCTCAGAAACAGGCCGGCAGTCAGGCCGCCATCGCGAGCAGGCTCGCTCCCACAAAAAAGCAAAGCAGCGCAGCTGCCCGCGGCAAAGCCGCCCCACTCAACAATGAGCGCAAGCTCGAGTGCTTTTGATCTTGCTGTTGATCCACCGGCGACGTCGGAAGGCTGAGTGGAGGGATTGATCCGGGCGTGGGAGCGCAGCGACCGTTCGACGAAGTCGAACACAGCGGAAGGAGGTGCAGCGAAGCAAACCGTAGCCGCTGCGCCCGGATCGATCCCGGAGCGAAGGAACCCGAGCCTGCGAGGGCCGAACGTAGGAGCAAGCCTTTTCGGTTACCTTTTTGCTGGGCCGGCACTCCGGCGTTTGAAAAAGGTGACTCGCCGTAAGGGCGAAACCGCCAGCCGCAGCACCCGCAGCAACGGATATTCACCCAAAACCCCAACAGCCTGGTCGGCCCAACGGCCGCCAAGACCAAAACCGGCAGCCCATAAAAAAGCCCCCAAGGCCTACACCTCAGGGGCTTTCAGAAAAACACCTCAAACCTTAATGATGCTCCCGCGTCGCGCGGAACTTCACATCCGGCCAGCGCTCTTCCATCAACGCCAGATTCACCCGCGTCGGCGCCAGGTAAGTCAGGTGACCACCGCCATCCAGCGCGAGGTTCTCCACCGCCTTGTTGGAAAATTCCTCAAGCTTCTTCTTGTCGTCACACTCGATCCAGCGCGCCGAATACACGGTGATCGGCTCATACGAGCACTCGACCTTGTATTCCTCTTTCAAACGGCTGGCGACCACATCGAACTGCAGCACACCGACGGCGCCGAGAATGATGTCGTTGCTGCGCTCGGGGAAGAACACCTGCGTCGCGCCCTCTTCCGCCAACTGCTGCAAGCCCTGACGCAACTGCTTGGATTTCAGCGGATCACGCAGACGCACGCGACGGAACAGTTCCGGGGCGAAGTGCGGAATACCGGTGAAACCGAGGACTTCGCCTTCGCTGAAGGTGTCGCCAATCTGGATCGTGCCGTGGTTGTGCAGACCGATGATGTCTCCAGCGTACGCCTCTTCCAGTTGCTCACGCTCGGAGGAGAAGAACGTCAGGGCGTCGCCGATGCGCACGTCCTTGCCGGTACGCACGTGGCGCATCTTCATGCCTTTTTCGTACTTGCCCGAGCAGATACGCATGAAGGCGATGCGGTCGCGGTGTTTCGGGTCCATGTTCGCCTGGATCTTGAAGATGAAGCCCGAGAACTTCTCTTCGACCGGCTCGACGGTGCGCTCGTTGGCCACACGGGCCAGCGGACGCGGCGCCCAATCGACGACAGCATCGAGCACGTGGTCGACACCGAAGTTGCCCAGTGCAGTACCGAAGAACACCGGGGTCAGTTGGCCGTCGAGGAATTCCTGCTGGTTGAATTCGTGACAGGCGCCCTGCACCAGTTCCAGCTGCTCGATGAAACGCTCGTACTCGTCGCCCAAGTGCGCGCGCGCCTCGTCGGAGTCGAGTTTCTCGATGATCTTGGTTTCGGTGCGCTCGTGACCGTGACCGGCGGTGTAGACGATGATGTAGTCGTCGGCCAGGTGATACACGCCCTTGAAATCCCGGTAGCAACCGATCGGCCAGGTGATCGGCGCAGCCTTGATCTTCAGAACGGCTTCGATCTCGTCGAGCAGTTCGATCGGGTCGCGGATGTCACGGTCGAGCTTGTTGATGAAGCTGACGATCGGCGTGTCACGCAGACGGCAGACGTCCATCAGCGCAATGGTCCGAGGCTCAACACCCTTACCGCCGTCGAGCACCATCAATGCCGAGTCCACCGCTGTCAGGGTGCGGTAGGTGTCTTCGGAGAAGTCTTCGTGGCCCGGAGTGTCGAGCAGGTTGATCATGTGTTCGCGATAGGGGAACTGCATGACCGACGTGGTAATGGAAATACCCCGCTGTTTCTCCATCTCCATCCAGTCGGATGTCGCATGGCGATCGGATTTACGGGATTTCACCGTACCGGCCACGGCAATCGCCTTGCCCATCAACAGGAGCTTTTCGGTGATCGTGGTTTTACCGGCATCGGGGTGGGAAATAATGGCGAAAGTGCGGCGTTTCGCGACTTCGGCGGCCTGTTGGGTCATGGGAAATCGCCTGGCGGTGATTCAAAAAAGGGCCGCGATTATAGCCCAACTCAGCACAATAACCGAACCGTTGAGCACATTAAGGGTGGCCAAATGCTGCCTCAGATGGGAACCTTTTAAAGCACGGAGACGTCCATCCCCTGTTACGAACTTTCGTCAGGGGCTGAAAATCAGCAAGTTAGCCTGACGAGGCTGCGCTCATGGCTCGCTTTCGCACCGCTTGGCCGGTGCTGGAAAACGGCTACTTTTCGCGAACGCTGACTCCGGCAGCCAGGAATGGCTTGCCACGCGGAGCAGCGCTCGCCGACTACAAAAAAAGGAGTCCGCCTGTGGCTATCCGCTATGGCAAAGGGCTGATGGGAGGTGCGGTGGTGATCGCGCTCCTGGCCCTGCTGGTCCACTGGATCGGCATCAACACGATCGAACACTACCGCGACGATTTGTTGTTTTACCTGCAAGCTCATCTGATTCTCGTCCTCGCTTCAATGCTGGCCGCCCTTGTCGTGGGCATTCCCGCCGGTATCTTCCTCAGCCGCCCGAGCATGGTCGGCCGCGCCGAACGCTTCATGCAGATCTTCAATATCGGCAATACTGTGCCACCGCTGGCCGTGCTCGCGATTGCGCTGGGCATCCTCGGCATCGGCAGCGGGCCGGCGATCTTCGCCCTGTTCCTCGCCTCGCTGTTGCCGATCGTGCGCAACACCTATGAAGGCCTGAAAAATGTGCAGGGCTCGCTGAAGGAAGCCGCTGTCGGCATCGGCATGACCCCGCGCCAAGTGTTGTGGAAAGTCGAATTGCCCAACGCCGTGCCGATCATCGTCGGTGGCGTGCGGGTCGCACTGGCAATCAACGTCGGCACCGCGCCGCTGGCGTTCCTGATCGGCGCCAACAGCCTCGGCAGCCTGATCTTCCCCGGCATCGCCCTGAACAACCAGCCGCAACTGCTGCTCGGCGCCGCGTGCACCGCGCTGTTGGCGCTGTTGCTCGATGGCGTGGTCACCCTCGCCAGCCGTCTCTGGCTGGAACGCGGTCTGCGCCCGTCTTAAGGCTTTGCGAAGGAATATTTATGAAACGACTTAGCTTGATCTTAGGCTGCGTCCTGCTGTTCGCAGGAATCGCGCAAGCCGCTGAAAAACCGGTCATCCGCCTCGGCGCCCGGGTCTTCACAGAGCAGACCCTGCTCGCCGAAATCACCGCGCAATACCTGCGCAGCAAAGGCTACGACGCGCAGATCACCGGCGGTCTGGGCAGCAACCTCGCCCGCAGCGCCCACGAAAGTGGCCAGTTGGACCTGCTCTGGGAATACACCGGCGTGTCGCTGGTGGCCTACAACCACGTCACCGAGAAACTCGACAGCGCGCAATCCTACGCCCGGGTCAAAGAACTCGACGCGAAAAAAGGCCTGGTCTGGCTGACGCCGTCGAAATTCAGCAACACCTATGCCCTCGCTTTGCCGAAAAAAGTCGCCGAGCAATACCCGCAGATCGGCAATATCAGCCAGCTCAACGAAGTGCTGCGCGCCGAGGCCAAGACCAACCATCTGGTGGCGCTGGATACCGAGTTCGCCAACCGCTCCGACGGTCTCGACGGCATGGTCAAGCTCTACGACATGAACCTGACCCGCAAGAACATCCGCCAGATGGACGCCGGCCTGGTCTACACCGCGCTGCGTAACGGTCAGGTGTTTGCCGGTCTGGTCTACACCACAGACGGCCGTCTCAACGCCTTCGGCCTGAAATTGCTGGAAGACGACAAGCATTACTTCCCCGACTACACCGCCGCTCCCGTGGTGCGTCAGGCCACGCTGGACGCCAACCCGAAACTGGCCGAACAACTCAAGCCGCTGGCCGAACTGTTCGACGACGAAACCATGCGCCAGCTCAACGCGCGGGTCGACGTCGACCACGAGAGCCCATCGTCCGTCGCCGCCGATTTCCTGCGCCAGCACCCACTGAATTAAGAGAGGAGAAGTCATGGAATTTCTGAACGCCTTTTCCCATCTCGACTGGCAGCAGGTGATGCACCTGACCTGGCAGCACATCACTCTGGTCGGCATCGCCGTGACCCTGGCGATCGTCATTGGCGTGCCGCTGGGCATCCTGATGACGCGTTTTCCCACCCTGGCCGGCCCGCTGCAGGCCAGCGCGACGGTGCTGCTGACCGTGCCGTCGATTGCCCTGTTCGGTCTGCTGCTGCCGTTCTACTCCAAGTTCGGCCAGGGCCTGGGGCCGCTGCCGGCGATCACTGCCGTGTTCCTCTATTCGCTGCTGCCGATCATGCGCAACACCTACCTCGCCCTCACCGGCGTCGAGCCGGGCATCCGCGAAGCTGCGCGCGGCATCGGCATGACCTTCGGCCAGCGCCTGCGCATGGTTGAACTGCCGATCGCGGTGCCGGTGATTCTTGCCGGCGTGCGCACCGCCGTGGTGATGAACATCGGCGTGATGACCATCGCCGCGACCATCGGCGCCGGCGGCCTCGGTGTGTTGATCCTCGCCTCCATCAGCCGCAGTGACATGTCGATGCTTATCGTCGGCGCGCTGCTGGTCAGTCTTCTGGCGATTTTCGCCGACCTGTTTCTCCAATGGCTGCAACGCTCGTTGACCAGTAGGGGGTGTTCGCCGCAAATGGCGGGCGCGCCGCCGCCCCACAAAGCGCAAGACTAGGCGCGAGGAGAGAGATTTGGTTTCTTCAAATGAACGACGAGTAACGACGTATTGCGCTTTGTGGGGCGCGGCCCTCCGGGTTGGAGCTGTGATGCCACCGGGCTGCGTTGTGGGACTTGAAAAGGAAACGACATTTCCTGCGTCCCACGCCTTGCCCGGTGGCATCACAGATCCAACGCGCCCGCCATTTGCGGCGAACACCCCCTACACAGGACTCCTCAAATGATCGAACTTCAAAACCTCAGCAAAACTTTCCAAAGCAACGGCAAAGATGTCAAAGCCGTGGACTCGGTAAGCCTGACCGTCAATGAAGGCGAGATCTGCGTGTTCCTCGGGCCATCGGGTTGCGGCAAAAGCACCACGCTGAAAATGATCAACCGCCTGATCAAACCGACCTCGGGCAAGATCCTCATCAACGGCGAAGACACCACCGATCTCGACGAGGTGACCCTGCGCCGCAACATCGGCTACGTGATTCAGCAGATCGGTCTGTTCCCGAACATGACCATCGAAGAGAACATCGTCGTGGTGCCGAAACTGCTCGGCTGGGACAAACAGAAATGCCACGACCGCGCCCGCGAACTGATGAGCATGATCAAGCTTGAGCCCAAGCAGTATCTGCATCGGTATCCGCGTGAATTGTCCGGCGGTCAGCAACAGCGTATCGGCGTGATTCGTGCGCTTGCGGCTGACGCCCCACTGTTGTTGATGGACGAGCCGTTCGGCGCGGTCGACCCGATCAACCGCGAGATGATCCAGAACGAATTCTTCGAGATGCAGCGCGCGCTGAACAAGACCGTGATCATGGTCAGCCACGACATCGACGAAGCGATCAAGCTGGGCGACAAGATCGCTATCTTCCGCGCCGGCAAGCTGCTGCAGATCGACCATCCGGACACCCTGCTGGCGCATCCGGCGGATGATTTCGTCAGCAACTTCGTCGGCCAGGACAGCACGCTCAAACGCCTGCTGTTGGTGAAGGCCGAAGACGCGGCGGACAACGCGCCGTCGGTGAGCCCGGAAACGCCAGTGGCCGATGCGCTGGAATTGATGGACGAGCACGACCGCCGTTATGTCGTGGTTACTTGCGCAGAGAACAAGGCGCTGGGTTACGTGCGCCGTCGCGACCTGCATCGCCAGACCGGCACCTGCGCGCAATTCCTGCGTGAGTTCAACGCCACCGCAGCGTACGACGAGCACCTGCGCATCCTGTTGTCGCGCATGTACGAGTTCAACCGCGCCTGGCTGCCGGTGATGGATGCCGAACGGGTATTCCTCGGGGAAGTGACGCAGGAGTCGATTGCGGCATACCTCAGCTCGGGACGTTCGCGGGGGATGAAGACCAGTATCGTCTCGCCGGCTGAGACGGTGGTCGCATAATCCGTCTGCGTGGTTGAAACCCGATCCCTGTGGGAGCGAGCCTGCTCGCGAAAGCGCAATATCAGTCGACGCTGATGGCGGCTGTGAAAATGCCTTCGCGAACAGGCTCGCTCCCACAGGATCTGCGTGATTTTGTTGATCTTTACAAGGTGACAAAGAATCTCAACAGCCTCTCCTGCAAGCGCGCCGTCAATTCAGCTTCTTCGAGGTCCAAATCCCGCTTCAAAACCCTCTCTCGACGCCAACGTCGCCGATGTTGCCGCCATCACACTTACCCGCGATCTAGCCGACAAAAGCCCCGAACGTGCAGATATGTTTAACACTTGAAAATTCACCGGGAACATCTGCCCGTCATCTCGGTCGGGTAGAAGGAGTGATGAACGCGACGCACGTCAGAAGCGTGCAAAAACGCGACATTTTTAGTTGATCTCGCGCCCCTCACGCCCTAAAGTTCGCGCCGAACGTCCATGCTGGAAACGATCCATCCGGCTCAAGTACTGACGACGAGACAGCAAGGCCAAGGGATAACTGCACATCTCTGGGCCTTTTTGCTTTCGGCGACATGCCTTGGGAAGTAGGCGAACCAAAGTGGGGATACGGAGGGCGTTCATGCACCCATTGTTTTTACGAGTTTGCCCATAGGAGCACCCAGCATGTCGATCCAGGTCGAAGACTATTTCGCGCGCGCTACATTCGACAAAATGAAGGCGTTCGCCGACAAACAGGAAACCCCGTTCGTGGTGATCGACACCGCGATGATCGCCCAGGCCTACGATGATCTGCGCGCCGGTTTCGAATTCGCCAAGGTCTACTACGCGGTCAAGGCCAACCCGGCCGTCGAGATCATCGACCTGCTCAAAGACAAGGGTTCGAGCTTCGATATCGCCTCGATCTACGAGCTGGACAAAGTCATGGATCGCGGCGTCAGCCCGGACCGTATCAGCTACGGCAACACCATCAAGAAATCCAAGGACATCCGCTACTTCTACGAGAAGGGCGTGCGTCTGTTCTCCACCGACTCCGAAGCCGACCTGCGCAACATCGCCAAGGCTGCACCGGGTTCGAAAGTCTATGTGCGCATTCTCACTGAAGGCTCGACCACCGCTGACTGGCCGCTGTCGCGCAAGTTCGGCTGCCAGACCGACATGGCCATGGACCTGCTGATCCTCGCCCGCGACCTGGGTCTGGTGCCGTACGGCATCTCGTTCCACGTCGGTTCGCAACAGCGCGATATCAGTGTCTGGGACGCGGCGATCGCCAAGGTCAAAGTGATCTTCGAACGCTTGAAAGAAGAAGACGGCATTCACCTGAAGCTGATCAACATGGGCGGCGGCTTCCCGGCCAACTACATCACCCGCACCAACAGCCTGGAAACCTACGCCGAAGAGATCATTCGCTTCCTGAAAGAAGACTTCGGTGACGACCTGCCGGAAATCATTCTGGAGCCGGGCCGTTCGCTGATTGCCAACGCCGGTATTCTGGTCAGCGAAGTGGTGCTGGTTGCACGCAAGTCGCGCACTGCCGTCGAGCGCTGGGTGTATACCGATGTGGGCAAGTTCTCCGGCCTGATCGAAACCATGGACGAAGCGATCAAGTTCCCGATCTGGACCGAGAAGAAAGGCGAGATGGAAGAAGTCGTCATCGCCGGCCCGACCTGCGACAGCGCCGACATCATGTACGAGAACTACAAGTACGGCTTGCCGCTGAACCTGGCGATTGGTGATCGTCTGTACTGGTTGTCGACCGGTGCGTATACCACCAGTTACAGCGCGGTCGAGTTCAATGGCTTCCCGCCGCTGAAGTCCTACTACGTGTAATCAATGCTCTGAATAAAAGGCCCTCACTGGGGCCTTTTTTTTGGGCGCAGCCATGTTTCAAGATCGTTAAGCATCGCCATGAATTCTTCGGCTTGCTCTTCCGTTGCAGCCAGTTTGAAATTCAGTGCACGGAGTTTCGACTCACGCTCCGCCGTCAAGAGCTCATGAATAGCCGTGTCCATGTACATTTCAATTGTCTCGAGAAACACTCCGACTTGCATGCTCACGGATGCCAATCCGTGGAACAATCCAACAACACCCGACTTGTATTCCACGCCCCGGACCAGCGGATCCATTGACGAGTACGCCCCGTCCCAAAACGGTTGAGTGCGCCTCTCGCGAAACAACTCCTGAACGATTGTCGGTTCGGTATGGCACTGGCAAGAGCGGTGATCCATCGCTTTGGCAAATACCGATTTAAGCCCGAACGACTCGTCATGCACTTCAACGATTGTATATTTCAACTGGCGTACCATCGCCCTCAGCCGGTACAGGCGCAGCACCAGCTCGTGAACAAGATCCGAGACATCGGTTGGCGGAAACAAGATCCAGGTCGGCGACCGGGACAAACTATACAAGTTGAAATCCACTTGGCTGAGAAGAGTATTTCGAGAGGTATTTTTGCCGATTTCCAATGACTCGCTTGTGAACGTCGCCAGCTCCGATACGTAAGCACTGCATAGCTGACTTACCTCTTTGGTGCATCCCCAGAAGTCTCGCAAGTAGCGCTCATTGAAAGGGACATTGTTCAGGCGCGAGTCACTGGCCAATACCGCCAGAGCATGGCCGCTGTGTCTACGGCATTCGAATACCACGGGAATATTGGCGATCAATGTGTGAATAGAGCCGAGAAATGCTGTGTAGCGATCCAGAACGCGCCGCTGCTCTGCAGAAAACTCATGGGCAAATGAATTCATCATTATTCGAAAGCGATGGGCGCGCAGCCCACCGCTCCCGACTCCTTATTATTGAGTCAGCTTCAGATATTTGATTACGTCGTTAATACGAGCAATTGCCGTAGCCGCTCGCTCCTCAACGTGTTGTGCCTTGTCCTGCTTGAAGTCTCGGCAGAACAATTCCATACCCGCCGCCAGGTTCGAGTACTCGTTCACATAGCGCCAGCGTCCCTCGTCCAGTTGATCCAGCACAGTGACCAATTGAATTTTTCCGTCGATCCGAACGATGTCGTTGTGGTATTTCCTGACCTGGGTGCGCAAATCGCCGGCTTTTTCCTTGAGCCTGTCGTAGGACGCCAGCATGTTCAGGAAAGAAATCGCCTCGCCGATACCCGAGATTATTTTTTTCAGGGTATCGATGGCCAGCAATGCGACTTGCACCTGGGGTGGCGCCAGCCCGAGTGCTTTAAGACGATCCAGCGTTAGCTGTGCTTCCTCACCGATTTTTTCCACGCCGGCCTTGGCGATCAAATCGATTCCATCGGAAACCGTTTTCATCTGCGCTTCGAGATCGATCAGTTTCTCTTCAGCATTGATTTTCAGCGCTTGCGATACATCGCGATCCTGTTGCAGCGTCGCGACCCATTGCTGCGAGGTGGCCCGATCATAAGGAGTGCTCATTCCGTTGCGGGTGACTTTAAGGTCTTCAGATCGCTCCGAAAGCTTGTTGAAGATGCCCTTGAGTTCGAACTCCATATCTTCATGAATCTCTTCCTCATCGTCTGGACTGGGAAGTTCCACCTGATAACCCTTGAGCTTGGCTTGCGCACGTTGCAGATAGATGATGTTAGCCTGTGCCTGATCACGAATATCGAATGTTGCTCTCTGAACAGCGACACAGAGCTCATTCATGCTGCTGACTGTTCCCGGTAAATAATCGAACTGCTCAAACAGCATTTGCGCCGTGGTATTTTCGGCTTGAATCACGCCAGCGTGATTACGCAACGCCGCGATATTGACTTCCGGATAAGCTGAATGACTTTTTAGCGATAGCATGACGGTCTTGCTCCTGAATGTTTGAAGGCTGCTTCCATACTCTTTGTCAGCCGCTGCAAATACACCGAGCAGTTGATCGGCACTGACTTTGATCTGCTCCCACGGATCAATTACCCCGAGTAGCTGATTTTTGAATTTCCTCAAGGAAGTAGCTTCTTCGAGGAGGTTTATGTCATTGACGGACGCACTGATGTAAGTACTCAGCGCGTTCCAAACCAGCATCAGATTTTGTGTAGCAACTTCAGCTTCGATCGCAACATAGCTGAGGTTTTGCAAGTCGTCGCGCACTTTGTTCAAGGAACTCAGTGTCTGGTTCTTGCTGGCCATTTTCTGGTTGTCAGCTTGCTGCTCGTCCTTGAGTCTGTTTCGCTCCTTGCGAATTTTCTCTGCTTTCACTCCTTGATAAATACCGAGAATCAAGCCGCCGATATTCAGAGTTGCTGCAGCCTTGATCGCTTCCTGGACTAATTGATCATACTGCTTATTAAGTTCATCAATATCCTTCGAGCGCTGGTCGATCACAGCTTGTAGCACCTGAATATCCGCCTGATAGGTGTTCTTCGAGACGAACTCCAATCGCAGCCTGATTTCCGGTAACACTTTCTCGCGCATGTCGGTACCAAACTTGTCCAGCTCCTCACGGACTCTCTCGGCTTTCAAATGGCAGAGCCGGACCTTGCCGAGCAAGTCGTTGAGGTAGTCCTTGATTTCTGGAACATCGCCTTCCGGCAAGTCCAGGCCGGGAAGATTGGGGAACTGTTGCTTGAGTTTCAAGTACTCTTCGGGGGTTTTGATATCGTATTTTTCGAGGTATCCGGAAACTTTCAGATCCTCATAGATCTCGACAATAGCCAGGCCGGTGCGGATGATGCTCCCTGCGAAGATCTTCAAATCAGTGCCAGTGAGCATGATTTGCTCGCGCAATGGCGACCAGCGTTTGGCGTGATCATAGGTGGTGGTGAATGTCCGCAGAAAGTCAGCAGGTGTCAGGCCTACACCACCGCCATCTCCTGCCCCATAGTTCAAATAGGAAATAACATCCTGCAATCGAACCGGCAAAGACAAACCAAGAACTTCATACTTTCTTAAACTGATGATTTGCTCTTTTGTCAATTGTATACCGGTATCCCGATTATATTCCTCACCCTCACCGAGTGACGCACTGACAAATATCTGAGGTGCTTTTGCAGCAGCCTCAACAATCTTGTTATTTACCCTGATGCCCATAAGAAACTCCTTGTCTCTTCGGATACTTATTAAAAGTTATTTTCGATACACACGCCAAAAACCTTTCAATTAGTTGAATCGCCGTATCGCAAAAATACCTTAGGACAACAGGATAAAAACCAACAACCTGATAAATGTGAGCAATCACTACAAGTCAATTAATCAACCGACTAATCACTTAGAACCAAAACAATTCAATTTATTGACAAGCAACACAATTAAGCTCTTACATACCGCCGGATAAGCGCATACGATAAGCTTCGCCCATCGCTCGAATGCGCGGGTGCGGCGCATTCAACAGCGACTCAGCGGCGACCCGCAGGAATTTTTCGTTGCCCGTAGCCAGCGCTTTGCCCAGCCAGCCAAGCGCATCCTCGATGTGCCCCGCGTCGGCGAGCACCCCGGCGTGACTGAATTGTCCGCGAAAATCACCGGACTCAGCGGCACAGCGATACCACTCACGCGCCGCCGGCAAGTCTTGCGGACAATGCTGTCCTTCCTCCAGATAACGACCCAGCAAATTCATCGATTTGGCGTGGCCCAAGTCAGCTGCACGACGATACAAGTCCAAGGCATGCGCCTGGTTTTGCGCGACGCCGCGCCCCATGGCGAGAAGGTTGGCCAGGTTGTACATCGACCAGTCCAGCCCCGACTCGGCAGCGATTCGATAATGCTGCGCCGCCACCGAGGCATCCGCCGCACAACCCCAACCATGCTCATGACAACGCCCGACCATATTGCGCGCCATCAGATGTCCGCGCCCGGCGGCGATGCCGAACCAGCGCAATGCAAGCGGTTGATCCTGCGCGATGCCCTGACCGTCCAGCAGGATCTGCCCAAGCAGCGCCTGCGCTTCAACCTCACCCTCGCCCGCCGCGAGCAAAATCGCTTGCGCAGCGCGGGCCGGGCTTTCTTCAAGCATTGCCGCCAACCCGGCCGCATCGAGAACTTCCTCGCGGCGCAACTGGAAACTCATACCTCGACCCAGCGCCGCAGCAGGTTGTGATAAGTGCCAGTGAGGCGGATCAGCGAAGGGTGATCGGGAACGTCCTGAGTCAGCTGCTGAATCGCCCCGTCCATTTCGAACAGCAACGCGCGCTGGCTGTCTTCGCGCACCAGGCTTTGCGTCCAGAAAAACGAGGCATAACGCGCACCACGTGTGACCGCATTGACCTTGTGCAAACTGGTGCCCGGATACAACACCATGTCGCCGGCCGGCAGCTTCACACGCTGGGTGCCGTAGGTGTCCTGGATTTCCAGCTCACCGCCGTCGTAATCTTCCGGTTCACTGAAAAACAACGTCGCCGACAAATCGGTGCGCACTCGCTCGATGCTGCCCTTGGGCTGGCGCACGGCGTTGTCGATGTGGAAATCAAAACTGCCGCCGGCCGTGTAACAGTTCACCAACGGCGGGAAGACCTTGTGCGGCAATGCGGCGGACATGAACAGCGGATTCTTCCACAGCCGCTCGAGCATCGCCGCGCCGATCTCCTTGGCCAGCGGGTGGCCTTCGGGCAGTTGCAGATTGTGCTTGGCCTTGGCCGACTGGAAGCCGGCGGTGATCTTGCCGTCGGCCCAATCCGCTTGCTCCAGAGCCTGGCGGATGCGCTGCACTTCGTCTTTTGCGAACAGCCCGGGAATGTGCAGCAGCATGGCGATGTCACCTGATGGCAAGAAGGCGGCAATGGTATTGATTCTTATTGACCGTGTAAAACCCGCAAGACGAACGAACAGGCAGAAACCGTAAGGGCAAATTGTAAAGAATGTAAATTCAATGCGAATAACAATGTTTCGCAATTGATACGAATACCTGTTTACCCTATATTCCGCCGCCTCAAATCCTTGGGGAGGGGAATAACAATGGCACGTCAACACGCACAATTACCGGTCAGTTCACCACGTCTGCTCGCCTCGGCAATCGGTGTCGCAATCACCGCCGGCTCGGCTGGGCAGATGGTCTTCGCGGCGGAAAAAACCGACAGCAAAGCGTCCGGCAACGCCATCGCCCTGGACGCCACCGCCATCACCGGCGAAGCCCAGGACTCGACGTCCTACCAGGTCGAAAAAGCCTCCTCGCCCAAGTACACCGCACCGCTGGTCGACACCCCGCGCTCGGTCACCGTCATCCCGCAACAAGTGCTCAAGGACACCGGCGCGCTGAACATGCAGGACGCGCTGCGCACTGTGCCGGGCATCACCTTCGGCGCCGGTGAAGGCGGCAACCCGCAGGGCGACCGTCCGTTCATCCGCGGCTTCGACGCCCAGGGCGACACCTATCTGGACGGCGTGCGCGACACCGGTTCGCAGAGCCGCGAAATCTTTGCCGTGGAAAACATCGAAGTCAGCAAAGGCCCGAACTCGGCGATTGGCGGTCGCGGCGCAGCCGGCGGCAGCATTAATCTGGTGAGCAAGAAAGCCCATCTGGGCAACTCGTTCGACGGCGGCTTCACCTATGGCTCCGACCAGACCCAGCGCTACACCCTCGACGGTAACTACCAGTTCAGCGACAGCGCTGCCGGCCGTCTCAACCTGATGAGCCACGAGAGCAACGTCGCCGGTCGCGACAAGGTCGATTACGACCGCTGGGGCATCGCGCCGTCGCTGGCCTTCGGCCTGGGCACCGATACCCGCGTCAACCTCGACTACTACCATCTGGAAAGCAACGACACCCCGGACTCGGGCATCCCGTACACCATTCCCACCGGTGGTTCGGCCGCACGCACCAAGTCCAACCCGGACAAGCCATACGCCGGGGGCGATCACGACAACTTCTATGGTCTGGATCGCGACTTCCGCAAGGGCCGCACCGACACCGCGACCTTCGCCATCGAGCACGACCTGAACGATGCGCTGACCATCAAGAACACCCTGCGCCACGGCAGTAGCATGCAGGATTACATCCTCACCCAGCCGGACGACAGCAAGGGCAACGTCAACAACGGCAGCGTCTGGCGTCGGGCCAACACGCGGGTGAGCAATACTGAAACCACCACCAACCAGACCGACCTGTTCGGCACCTTCTACGTGGCCGGTTTCAAGAACAGCTTCTCCACCGGTGTCGAATACACCCGTGAGCAGAGCGAGAAATCCTCGTACAACGTCAACACCGACACCACGCCGCGCACCAGCGCTGTCACCACCAACTGCAACCCGGGCCTGATCGGCGCCGCCAGCGGTTACAACTGCACCTCGCTGTCGAACCCGAATCCGAACGATCCGTGGAACGGCGCAATCTCGCGCAACTACGCCGGCACCGACACCCAGGCCGACACCTACGCGCTGTACGTGTTCGACACGCTGGAGTTGTCCGAGCAATGGCTGGTGAACATGGGCCTGCGCTACGACCACTTCGACACCGACTACAAAACCTACAACGCCGCAGGCCGCACCACCTCCAAGGGTGATGACACCAGCGAATTCGTCACCGGCCAGTTCGGCGTGGTCTACAAGCCGGCGGAAAACGGCAGCATCTACGCCTCTTATGCGACCTCGGCGACGCCGCCGGGCAACACTTTGGGCGAAGGTCAGGAAGGCAACCCGCTGGGCGGCACCCCGGATCGCAGCGGCAACCTGCTGAGCAGCGACATGGAGCCGGAAACCACCAAGAACTACGAGATCGGCACCAAGTGGGATCTGCTCAATGATCGCCTGTCGCTGACCGCCGACATCTTCCGCACCGAGAAGGAAAACGCTCGCGTGCAGGTCGACACCAGCTCCTACGAGAATGCCGGCAAGACCCGCGTGCAAGGCTTCGAACTGTCGGCCAGCGGCAAGATCACCGACAAGTGGCAGGTGTTCGCCGGTTACGCCTTCATGGACAGCGAACAGGTTGACGGTGGCCCGCTGGGTCGCGCCAACGACGGCAACGATCTGCCGAACACGCCGAAAAACAGCGCCAGCCTGTGGACCACGTATCAGGTCACGCCGAAGCTGACGATCGGTGGTGGCGCGTTCTACGTCGACGACGTCTACGGCAGTGTTGCCAACACAACGATGGTCGATTCGTACGTGCGTTACGACGCGATGGCGGCCTACAAGCTGACCAAGAACGTCGACCTGCAACTCAACGTGCAGAACCTGACCGACGAAACCTATTACGACAAAGCCTTCTCGACCCACTTCGCCAACCAGGCGGCGGGACGTACGGCGCTGTTGAGCACCAATTTCCACTTCTGACCGATGTGAAAATCCGTGGGAGCGAGCCTGCTCGCGAAGGCAATCTTTCAGCAACATCGATGCTGACTGACACACCGCTTTCGCGAGCAGGCTCGCTCCCACAGGGAATGTGCCGCGAGGCTCGGCCCCGTTCATTCAGTTGAACGGGGCTTTCGTGTGTTACGCAAAACGCTTCTTGATAACCCACGGCATAATGCGCGCCGTGATGACAATTTCCGAACGGACGGCGAGTGACGTGTTGAAGAAAACCCTGTTCCAGTTGCACTGGTTTTTTGGCATCACCGCAGGGCTGGTGCTGGCCCTGATGGGCATCACCGGCGCGGCCTATTCGTTTCAGGACGAGATCCTGCGCGCGCTGAATCCGTCCGTTCTGCAGGTGGAAAAACAGGTCGCCGGCGTGCTGCCGCCGGTGGAACTGGTGGAGCGCATTGAAGCCGCCTCCGGCAAGAAAGTCGCGATGCTCTGGGTCGAGACCGACAGCGGTCACGCCGCACGCGTTTACTTCACCCCACCCAAAGGCGAACGGCGTGGCGAGATGCGCTACTTCGATCCGTACACCGCCGAGTTCAAGGGCGACGCCACCGGTCAGGATTTCTTCGGCCTGATGCTGCAACTGCACCGCTTCCTCGCCATGGGCGATACCGGGCGCAACATCACCGGCGCCTGCACCTTGATGCTGTTGTTCTTCTGTCTCTCTGGCCTGTATTTGCGTTGGCCGCGCCAATGGAACAGCTGGCGCGTGTGGTTGACTCTGGACTGGAAAAAGAAGGGCCGCGCGTTCAATTGGGATCTGCACTCGGTGGCCGGCACCTGGTGCCTTTTAGTCTATCTGCTGCTGGCGTTGACCGGCTTGTCATGGTCGTACGAGTGGTACAACAAAGGCCTGACCCGACTGCTTTCCGACGCGCCGCAAAACGAACGCGTACGCGGCGGTCGCGGCCCGGCGCCGGAAGGCCCGGCACCGACCGCCGACTACGCGGCGATGTGGAGCAGCATCTACAGCGCTGCCGGCCCGGGTCTGGCCGCGTACAACGTTCGCATGCCGGCGGTGGCCGGCCAGCCGGCGACGGTGTTCTACCTGCTCGACAGCTCGCCCCATGACCGCGCGCTGAACCAGATCACCCTCGACCCGGCCACCGGCGTGGTCAAACGCGTCGACCGCTATGCCGACAAAAGCTTCAAGGCCCAACTGCTGACCAGCATTTATGCGCTGCACGTCGGCAGCTACTTCGGCCTCGTCGGGCGGATCATCGTGACGATTGCGGCGGTGTGCATGCCGCTGTTTTTCATCACTGGCTGGCTGCTGTATCTGGACCGTCGACGCAAGAAAAAGCAGATCAAGGATGCCCGCCAAGGTCTCGCACAACCGTCCGCCGATGCTTCGGCGTGGCTGATCGGTTTCGCCAGCCAGAGCGGATTCGCCGAGCAACTGGCGTGGCAGACCGCCGGACAATTGCAGGCCGCCGGATTGCCGGTCAACGTGCAGCCGCTGGCCAATCTCAGCGAACAGGATCTGCGGGACTCGAATAACGCATTGTTCGTGGTCAGCACCTTCGGCGACGGCGAAGCGCCGGACAGCGCCCGTGGTTTCGAACGCAAAGTGCTGGCCAAGGCCTCGACACTCGACAGCCTCAACTACGCCGTGCTCGGCCTCGGCGATCGGCAGTACGCGCACTTCTGCGGCTTCGCCAAGCGCTTGCATCAATGGCTCGGCGAGCACGGCGGCAAGACCCTGTTCGCCCCGGTGGAGGTCGACAGCGGCGATCCTTATGCGCTGCGTCACTGGCAAACCCAACTCGGCCAGCTCACCGGACAGGCGCCGAGCGAAACCTGGCAAGCACCGAGCTACGACAACTGGACGCTGGTCCGTCGCGAACTGATTAACCCCGACAGCAGCGGCGCGCCGGTCTACCTGCTCGGTCTCAAAGCCCCGGACACCCGCAGTTGGCTGGCCGGTGACCTGGTCGAAGTGCTGCCACGCAACTGCCCGTGGGCCATCGAACATTTCCTCGACGGCCTCGGCATCCGTGGCGAAACTCAGGTGAAGGTCAACGGCATCGACGAGCCGCTGGAGGTTGCCCTCGCCTCACGCCAACTGCCCGAACACCGCGCACATCTGGTCGGTTTGCATGCGCAGTCGCTGGTCGACGCGATGGTGCCGCTGGCGATGCGCGAATACTCGATCGCCTCGATTGCCGCTGACGGCGTGCTGGAACTGATCGTGCGCCAGGAACAGCACAACGACGGCAGCCTCGGCATCGGCTCCGGCTGGCTCACCGAACACGCGCCAGTGGGCGGCAGCATCAGCCTGCGCGTGCGGCGCAACAGCGGTTTCCATCTGCCGAACGAACCCGTGCCGATGATCCTGCTGGGCAACGGCACCGGCCTGGCCGGCCTGCGCAGCCTGCTCAAGGCACGCATTGCCGACGGCCAGCAACGGCAGTGGCTGCTGTTCGGCGAGCGTAACCGCGAGCACGACTTCCTCTGCCGCGCCGAGCTGGAGGAATGGCTGGTCAATGGTGATCTGGCGCGGCTGGACCTGGCTTTTTCGCGGGATCAGGCCGAGAAGATTTATGTGCAGGATCGCTTGCGTGAGTCTGCGGATGAATTGAAGAAATGGTTGGCAGATGGTGCTGTCATCTATATCTGCGGCAGCCTTCAAGGTATGGCCTCAGGCGTCGACCAGGCCCTCAACGATATCCTCGGCAGCGCCGAAGTCGAACGCCTGATCGAACAGGGCCGCTATCGCCGGGACGTTTACTGACCCAACACCATCCCCTTGTGGGAGCGAGCCTGCTCGCGAAGGCGATTTAACAGTCAACATTGGTGTTGGCTGTAAGTCCGCTTTCGCAAGCAGGCTCGCTCCCACAGGGGACGCGTTGCTCAGACCGGTTGGAGTTTCTGTTCGAAAACAGCGATGCCATCCAGATCGCGCAACACCACGCTCATCTCGCCGCTCTGCCCTTCGATATTCACCTCACCAAAAAACTGAAACCCGGCAAACGGCGAGGTGTTCTGTGCGGGCGGTGCTTTCTCGAACACCACCTCAGGCCCGAACGTCTTGTCCAGTGGATTCGGCCCGAAACTGCCGGCGTTCAACGGCCCGGCGACAAATTCCCAGAACGGTTCGAAATCCTGAAACGCGGCGCGGTCCGGGTGGTAGTGGTGCGCCGCGCAGTAATGCACGTCCGCCGTCAGAAACACGAAATTGCGCACTTGCCGCGCGCGCAGAAAGCCGAGCAATTCGGCAATTTCCACTTCACGCCCCTGCGCCGGGCCGGGATCGCCGTTGGCCACGGCTTCCCAACGTGCAACGCCCGGGCTGACCTCGCCGTCCGGGACGCCAAGGCCGATAGGCATGTCGGCGGCGATGACTTTCCACTGCGCCTTCGATGCCTGCAATTCACGCTTGAGCCAGTCCAGCTGTTCACGGCCGAGAAACGGTTTTACCACGCCGAGGTTGTCGTCGTTGGCCTCGCGATAGCTGCGCATATCCAGCACGAATACGTCGAGCATCGGCCCGTAGCTGAGCTTGCGATAAATGCGCCCGCCGCCGTCCGCCGCTTGCAAACGCATCGGCGCATATTCCAACCATGCCTGCCGGGCGCGACCCACTAGCTTGTGGATATCTTTCTCCTGATAACGCTCATCCAGCTGCTTGCCCGGCGACCAGTTGTTGACCACTTCGTGATCGTCCCACTGCCAGATCTGCGGCACTTCGGCGTTGAAGCGGCGGATGTTTTCGTCCATCAGGTTGTAGCGATAGTTGCCGCGATAATCGTTGAGGGTCTGCGCGACTTTGCTTTTGGCTTCGGTGGTGACATTGCGCCAGATGCGCCCGCTTTCGGTGGTCAGTTGCGCGGGCACCGGGCCGTCGGCGTAGATGGTGTCGCCGCTGTGGATAAAGAAGTCTGGCAGGCGCAGGCGCATGGCTTCGTAGATGCGCATCCCGCCGATGTCCGGGTTGATTCCGAAGCCCTGGCCGACGGTGTCACCGCTCCAGACAAAACGGATGTCGCGCCTGGCCGTCGGCACGCTGCGCAGATGGCCGAACCACGGTTCGCTGGCGACGCCGCTCTGGGCGTCTTCGAAGTGCACGCGATAAAAGATCGCCTGGTTGGCCGGCAGGCCGGTGAGTTCGACGCGGGCGGTGAAATCGCTGCGCGCATCGGCCAGTGGCGAGACGAATTTGCGCGGGTTGCCGAACAGGCTGCCGGTGTCCCACTCGACCACCATGCGCGCCGGGCGATCGCTGCGGCTCCAGATCATCGCGCGGTCGCCGAGCAGGTCGCCGGACTGCACGCCGTCGGTGAGCTGCGGACGATCCTTGACCGAGGCAATCACCGCCGGCGCCAGCCCCGGCAGCAACAGTCCGGCGCCGACCGCTTGCATGACGCGACGCCGACCGAGATTGAAAGCGCTCATGGTGTTCTCCCTGCAAAAGGGAAAACTTAAGCATGCCTATATGAACTCGCCATGACACCCTTAACCATGTGGGAGCGAGCTTGCTCGCGAAGGGTACCTATCAGTCGAAATTTTTTTCGCTGACACACCGCTTTCGCGAGCAAGCTCGCTCCCACAGGTTTTGCGACGTCAGCTAAGCCTTGGCCGGTTCCAGCGCTAACTCGACAGCCTCAGGCCGTTTGAGCAGCGCATACACCACCGCCGTGACCAGGCTCCCCGCAACAATCGCCAGCAGATACAGCAGCGCATGGTTGATCGCATTGGGGATCGCCAGCACGAACAAGCCACCGTGCGGCGCCATCAGTTTGCAGCCGAAGTACATCGATAAGGCACCGGTCAGTGCGCCGCCAGCGATGCTCGCCGGAATCACCCGCAGCGGGTCTTTCGCGGCAAACGGAATCGCCCCTTCCGAGATAAAGCACAGGCCCAGCACGAACGCTGCTTTGCCGGCCTCGCGCTCGGTCTGGGCGAACTTGCGCCGGGCAATGAAGGTGGCGATGCCCAAGCCAATCGGCGGCACCATGCCGGCGGCCATGGTCGCGGCCATCGGTGCGTAACTCTGCGAGGCCAGCAGCCCCACCGAAAACGCATAGGCAGCCTTGTTGATCGGCCCGCCAAGGTCGACGCACATCATGCCGCCGAGCAATACGCCGAGCAGAATCGCGTTGGTAGTGCCCATGCTGTCGAGGAATTGGGTGAGCGCGGCGAGCATGCCGGCGACCGGTTTGCCGACCACGTAAATCATCACCAGGCCGGTGACCAGACTGGCCAGCAACGGAATGATCAGAATCGGCTTCAGCGCTTCCAGGCTCTGCGGCAATTTCACATAGCGGGCGATGGCTTTGGCGGCATAACCGGCGATGAAACCGGCAATGATCCCGCCGATGAATCCGGCGCCCAGAGTGCCTGCGAGCAAGCCGCCGATCATCCCCGGCGCCAGGCCCGGGCGGTCGGCGATCGAGTAGGCGATGTACCCGGCGAGCAGCGGCACCATCAGCTTGAACGCGGTTTCGCCGCCGATCTGCATCAGCGCCGCCGCCAGCGTGCCTTCTTCCTTGTAAGCGGTGATGCCGAACACGAAGGACAACGCGATCAGCAAACCACCCGCCACCACCATTGGCAGCATGTACGACACCCCCGTGAGCAGGTGTTTGTAGACGCCGGTTTTTTCCGACTTGGCCGCAGCCTTGCCGTCGCTTGCCGCACTTTCCACTGCGCCTTCGGCCAGGGCTTTTTTCAGGGTCGCTTCGGATTGCTTCAGGGCAACGCCCGTGCCGCAGCGATAGATTTTCTTGCCGGCGAAACGCTCGGTAGCGACGTCGATATCCGCCGCCAGCAGCACCACGTCAGCCTCGGCGATAGCCGTTGCGCTGAGCGGGGTTTTCGCGCCCACCGAGCCTTGGGTTTCGACCTGCAATTCATAGCCCAGGCGCTTGGCAGTCTGCTGCAACGCTTCGGCGGCCATGAAGGTGTGGGCGACGCCGGTCGGGCAGGCCGTGATGGCGACGATGCGTGGCGCACGTGGCGCGTCAATCGCCGGTTCGACTGCGCTGGCCACGTAGACTTCGGCATCTTCAGCACCACGACGCAGCACCGCTTCGACATCCTGCAAGGCCTGCGCCGGAGCGATCTGGAACACACGCTTGCCGACGAAGCGACTCATGTCCACCGCGCCAGTGGTGACCAGCAAGACCCACTCGGCGGCTTCGATGGTCGCCGCCGACAATTCGCGTTCCGGGTGCGCCGGATCGACCACTTCAACGCTGGTGCTCCAGCCCTGACGCTGCGCCGCTGCATCGAGCAGACGCGCGCACAGCACACTGGTAACCATGCCGTTCGGGCAAGCCGTAACAATGGCTAACTTCATCACAAACCCTCTTATTGTTCTGTCAGGGGGCGCACGCGCACGCCCTGTTCGAGCTGCGCCAGTTGCGCAGCGTCGTTGATGCCAAAACCGATCTGGGTCACCGCCATTGCCGCAATCGCGGTGGCGGTGCGCAGGGTTTGCTCGGGGGTGTCGGCGCTGAGCAGACCGTGGAGCATGCCGGCCAGCAATGAATCGCCGGCACCAACCGTGCTGGCCACGCTGACCTTCGGCGGCGAGGCATGCAGGGCCGAGCCGACACTGAACCAGTTGACCCCGTCAGCGCCGTGGGAAATCACCACGTGCTCGATGCCTTGGCCGTGCAAACGTGCGGCGGCTTGTGCTTCGGCGATCGGCGACACCACTTCGCAGCCGAGGGCGTGGGCCAATTCTTCGGTGTTCGGCTTGATCAGCCAGGGGCTGGCCTGCAACGCCGCGCGCAAGGCTTCGCCGCTGGAATCGAGGGCGACTTTCAAGCCGAGCGCGTTCAACCGTTCAATCAGCTCGCGCAACCACTGCGCCGTGACGCCGCGCGGCAGACTGCCGGCGACCACCACTGCATCGTGCCTCGGTGCGATCTGCTGCAAGCGATCAAGCAAGGCTTGCTGCGCCGTTGCATCAACCACCGGGCCAGGCCCGTTGATGTCGGTGATGCGCCCGTCCTGTTCGGCGACTTTGATGTTGCTGCGCGTCTCGCCCGGCACGCGGATGAACGCGTCGACAAAACCACGCTTGGCGAACAGGGTCTCGAACGCTTGCTGATTGTCTTCGCCGAGAAAACCGCTGACGGTGACCTGATGGCCGAGATCCGCCAGCACCTGGGCGACGTTGACGCCTTTGCCCGCAGCGTGGGTGTGCATCTCCTCGCTGCGATTGACCTGACCGGCATCCAGCCGTGACAGCTCGACGGTGAGGTCGAGTGCCGGGTTGAGGGTCAGGGTGAGAATCTTGGCCATTACAGGGCCTCCACTAATGCGCGCACTTCATTCGCGCTGCCCACGGCCAGGGCCTGTTGAGCGAGGGTTTGCGCCTGGGGCAGGCTGAGTTCACGGATGCGCGCCTTGACTTCGGCAATGCTGCGCCCGGACACGCTGAGCTCGTCGACACCGAGGCCGACCAGCACCGGCACCGCCAGCGGATCAGCCGCCAGTTCGCCGCAGACGCCCACCCATTTGCCATGGGCATGGGCGGCGCGCACGGTGATGTCGATCAGTTGCAGCACCGCCGGGTGCAAGCCATCCGCTTGTGCAGACAGCGTCGGGTGACCACGGTCGATGGCCAGGGTGTATTGGGTCAGGTCGTTGGTGCCGACGCTGAAAAAGTCGACTTCCTTGGCCAGAACCGGCGCAAGCAACGCGGCCGACGGCACCTCGATCATGATCCCCAGCTGAAGATCGGCGACTGGAATTTCCAGACGCAGGCGTTCGGTCATGTCGCGGGCCTGGCGCCATTCTTCGACGCTGCCGACCATCGGGAACATGATCCGCAGCGGACGGTTGTCGGCCGAGCGCAGCAAGGCGCGCAGTTGCGCTTCCATGATCTGCGGCCGCTGCAGGGTCAGGCGGATGCCGCGCACGCCGAGGAACGGGTTTTCTTCCTTGGCGATCGGCCAATACGGCAGCGGTTTGTCGCCGCCGACATCGAGCGTGCGCACCACCAGCGGCCGTCCAGCCAGACCATCGAGGACGCGACGGTATTCGGCTTCCTGGGTTGCCTCGTCCGGTGCCTGCGGGTGGGCCATGAAAATCAGTTCGGTGCGCAGCAGACCAATGCCTTCAGCGCCCTGCTCCACCGCGCTGGTCACGCCTGCGCTTTCGCCGATGTTGGCGAACACTTCGACGGCGTGGCCGTCGGTGGTGTGTGCCGGTTGATGGCGTTGTTCGGCGGCGATCTTCAGGCGTTGCTCGCGGGTGTCGCGCTCTTCAGCGGCACGCTTGAGGGTCGCGGCATCGGCGTCGACATGCAGACGGCCACGCTGACCGTCGAGCAACAGCGGCGTGCCCGGCTCGAGCAACAGCACCGCTGCACCCGCGCCGACCAGTGCTGGAATACCGAGCGCGCGGGCGACGATGGCGCTGTGCGCGGTAGCACCGCCGCGCGCGGTGAGAATCCCTGCCACTCGCGCAGGATCCAGGCGCGCGACATCGGACGGGCCGACTTCGTCCATCACCAGAATGTACGGTTGCTCAGGTTCGTTCGCGGTTTGCACGCCACACAGCTGCGCCAGCACCCGGCGACCGATGTCACGCAGATCGGCGGCACGCTCGGCGAGCAAAGCGTCCTGCAGCGATTCCTGCTGTTTGGCGGCGGCTTCGATCACTGCCATCCACGCCGCTTCGGCGCTTTCACCTTGCTTGAGGCGGGTGTCGACTTCGTCGGTCAGATCCGGGTCGTCGAGCATTTCCTGGTGAGTGATGAAAATCTCGCGAATCGCCTTGGCCTTGCTGCGTTCGATCAAGCCTTGGATGTCGCGGCGCACGTCGCTCAGCGCTTGCTTGAGGCGCTCGCGCTCGATCGCGGCAGATTCGCCGCGCAACGGGTAATCGATGGCTTGCAGCACCTGAATGTGCGCAGGGCCGATGGCGATGCCCGGTGCGGCAGGAATCGCCTGCAACAGGCTGCCGGAGGCCGGCGCGATCAATACTTCGGCGATGTCGGCGATCACTTCGCGCTGCTGACTCACGGCCGGCAGCGGCTCGACTTCCTCACCGAGGCCTTCTTCAATCGCCGCGAGCAGGGCCGGCAAGGCATCGGCGGCGATGCTCGGCTCGGCGATCAGCTCCAGCACCTGACCGCGGCGGGCGCCGAGACTGAGCAGTTTGCTCAGGCTCTTCACCGACACGGCGCTGTCCTGGCTGTCGACGATGCGCACGCGGATTTCACCATCAAAACTCTTCGCCAGTTGCGCAAGAATCTTCGCTGGTCGTGCGTGCAAACCATGGGCATTGGCCAGGGCAATACGTGCACTCGGCCAGTCGGCCGGCAGTTCACCGCCGAGCACTTCGAGAACTTTGCGGCTGCTGGTGGCGCGGCCCAGTTCGTGGCCGCGACCTTCGATCAGCAACGCGCACAAACGCTCGAGCAACGCCTGATGCGCTTCGCCCAGACTGGCGAGGCAGAACAGTCCGCTGAGCGGCTGGCCGAGGTAGCGCATCGGTTTGTCCGGGGTGACGAACGCCAGTCCCGGACGCTTCACGGTCTGCTCGCTGTGCAGCCACCACAGGCCATCGCCCAGTGGCAGCGCTTCGACTTGCTGCAACACGCCGGCAAAGCCGTTGCTCACACAATCGGCCTGACGCAGCAGACGTGCGCCGCGCCAGACCAGTTCTTCGAAATCGTCGGCCGACACGCCGAGGCCGATCATCTGCGCATCCAGCGCCAGTTCCTGCGGCGCGCCTTGCAACAGTTTAAGCAGCGCTTCGGGGGAGCTGGCGCGACGCAAGGCCTGGCCCAGATCGGTCTCGCCGAGGGCGCGGGTCAGCAGTTGCAGCAGGCGCAGGTGTTCATCGGATTTCGCCGCGATGCCGATGGCCAGATAAACGATCTGGCCATCGCCCCAATCGACACCATCAGGAAACTGCATCAGGCGCACGCCGGTGGCGAATACCTGATCGCGGGTTTCCGGCGTACCGTGGGGAATGGCGATGCCTTGACCGAGAAAGGTCGAGCCCTGGGCTTCCCGGGCCTGCAGGCCGGCGAGGTAGCCGTCGGCAACCAGACCGTCGGCGACCAGATGACTGGCCAGCAATTGCAGGGCAGCGGGTTTATCCACGGCCGACTGGCCCATGGATATCTGCTCTATAGTGAGCTCGAGCATGCGATCTCCTTTTTGGCGCAGTTCAACGCCAGGTATTGTTTTGAATGGTTCACAGCTTAGGCGCTCTGCCGCGCTTTTCAGCGGCAGTTTTGGCGGTTTCACGGCAGGACCGGCCAAAGGCGTCTAAAACGTAGAAAATACGCTTGCTGAAACGTTTAATCTAGATTGATCGGCACGTTACTCGATAATGTCTCATCCTTGAAGTCCAACTGGTCGGATCTGCCCAGGCAATAAGTCAACTGCCCTTATCGGGTAGGATTGGCGAAAATGTCGCGGCATGCTCGAAAAAACAAGGAAATACCGGGTTGAAACTCAGTGATATCGCGCGGTTGGCCGGCGTCTCCGTCACCACCGCCAGCTACGTCATCAACGGCAAGGCCGAACAGCAACGCATCAGCAACGCGACCGTCGAGCGCGTGCGCGCGGTGGTCGATCTGCACGGCTTCACGCCCAATCCGCAAGCGGCGGGCCTGCGCAGTCGGCACACGCGCACCCTGGGCTTTATCCTGCCGGATCTGGAAAACCCCAGTTACGCGCGGATCGCCAAGTTGCTCGAACAAGGCGCGCGGGCGCGCGGTTATCAATTGCTGATCGCCAGTTCCGACGATGCGCCGGACAGCGAGCGCCAGTTGCTGCAACTGTTCCGCGCGCGTCGTTGCGATGCGCTGATCGTCGCCAGTTGCCTGCCGGCCGGTGATGACAGCTATCGCCAGTTGCAGGCCAAGGGTCTGCCTATCATCGCCATCGACCGGGTCATGGAACCGGAGCATTTCTGCTCGGTGATCAGCGACGACCGCGAGGCCAGCCTGCATCTGACCCAAAGTCTGCTCGATCCGCAGCCAAAGCAGATCGTGCTGCTCGGCGCACGCCCGGAGCTGAGCATCAGCCAGGAACGTGCCGCCGGTTTCCGCGCAGCGCTCAACGATTTCAAAGGCGAGGTGCTGGTCGAGCACGCCGAGTCGTTCAGCCGCGAGTGCGGCAAGCAATTGATGGAAGAACTCCTGCAGCGGCTGGGGCATTTGCCTGACGCGCTGGTGACCACCTCCTACGTGCTGCTGCAAGGCGTGTTCGATGCGCTGCATGATTTCCCGCTGAAATCGCGGCCGCTGCGCCTCGGCACCTTCGGCGACACGCAGTTGCTGGATTTCCTGCCGCTGCCGGTCAACGCCATGTCCCAGCAACACCAGTTGATCGCCGACAAGGCCTTGGAACTGGCCTTGGCCGCGGTCGAGCAGGATGACTACCAACCGGGCGTGCAAGCCATCGCGCGGACCTTCAAGCAGCGTATTCATCGGGACTGAAGCGTGGAGCTGATCGACAGTCACACCCACCTCGACTTCCCCGACTTCGACGCCGATCGCGCCGAGTTGCTGGCCGAAAGCCGCGCTCTCGGCGTGCGGCGCATCGTCGTGCTGGGCGTGCATCAGGGCAACTGGCAACGGGTGTGGGATCTGGTGCAGAGCGATGCCGACCTGTACGCGGCGTTCGGATTGCACCCAGTGTTTCTCGATCAGCATCGCCCCGAGGATTTGCTCGCACTGGGTGACTGGCTGACACGCCTGCGCGGGCATCGGCAGTTGTGTGCGGTGGGCGAGATAGGCCTGGATTACTTCATCGAAAACCTCGATCGCGAGCGACAACAAGGGTTGTTCGAAGCGCAGCTGCAACTGGCCGCAGACTTCGAGTTGCCGGCGCTGATCCACGTACGCCGCAGCCACGCAGCGGTGATCGCCACGCTCAAGCGCTTCAAACTCAAACGCGCCGGCATCATCCACGCCTTCGCCGGCAGCCGCGAAGAAGCGCGGGAATACATCAAGCTTGGTTTCAAACTGGGCCTCGGCGGCGCACCGACCTGGCCGCAGGCGCTGCGCATGCATCGGGTGCTGCCGGAACTGCCGCTGCAATCGGTGGTGCTGGAAACCGACTCACCGGACATGGCCCCCGCCATGTTCCCCGGCCAGCGCAACAGCCCGGCGCATCTGCCGGCGATTTGTGCGGCGCTGGCCGAGCTGATGAATATCACGCCTGAACAACTGGCCAACGCCAGCACCGCCAACTGCTGCGAAGTCTTCGGCTGGTAACACCGCCATCCCCTGTGGGAGCGAGCCTGCTCGCGAAAGCAATCTGGCAGTGACATCGTCAATGCCTGACCCACCGCCTTCGCGAGCAGGCTCGCTCCCACATTTTTGATCCGGTTCCAGCCTTTCAGACACGAAACGCGCTGATCAGTTGTTTGAGCTCAACCACCTGCGCCGACAGCGCACGGCTGGCATCTTCGGTCTGGTGTGCGCCTTGTGCTGTGCGTTCGCCGGCGCGGTTGATTTCGACGATGTTCTGGTCGATGTCATGGGCCACGGCGGTCTGCTGTTCGACGGCAGCGGCGATTTGCTGGTTCTGGTCGACGATCATGCCCACCGCGCCAAGAATGTTCTCCAGCGCCTGCTGGACCTTCTCCGACTGGCCCACCGTGCCGTTGGCCATCTGATGGCTGACGCCCATGGCCTTCACCGCCGCGCCGACGCCACCGTGCAGCTTGGCGATCATCTGCTCGATTTCTTCGGTCGATTGTTGGGTGCGCTTGGCCAACGTGCGCACTTCATCTGCGACCACGGCAAAGCCGCGCCCCTGCTCGCCGGCTCGCGCCGCTTCGATAGCGGCGTTGAGCGCCAGCAGGTTGGTCTGTTCGGCGATGCTCTTGATCACCTCAAGCACACGGCTGATCGACTGGCTGTCGCTGGCCAGTTGATTGATCACCAGCACCGACTGGTCGATTTCGCTGGCCAGTGCGGCAATGCTGCCCTGCTGCGATTCCACCAGCCCGCGCCCGCTGAGGGTTTCGTCATTGACGCTGTGGGCGCTGCTCACCGCCGCAGCAGCACTGCGCGCCACTTCCATTGAAGTCGCCGACATCTGGTTCATCGCCGTCGCCACTTGTTCGATCTGCGAGCGCTGCCCGGCCACGGCCTGATTGCTCTGCGCCGAGACGCTTTCGACCTGTCCGGCCTGTCGCTCGACTTCGCCAACGGTGTGGCCCACGCGTTCGATCAAGTCGTGAATCTTCTTCACCGTGCCGTTGAACACCTCGCCCAACTCGCCCAGTTCATCGCGGCTGCTGGCCTTGAAGTTGACGGTCATGTCACCGGCCGCGACCTTGTCCATCATCGCGCCCAGGCTTTTCAGGGTGGTCCGGGTCGAGGCGTAGAAACCGCCATAAAGATAGAAAATCAGCACGAACACCACCGAAAGCGCCGAGGCTTGCAGAATCATGTGCGTGCGGTTCTGCGCCAGTCGCTGCTGCAACTGGTTGTCGAGGAATTTCAGCGTGGCCTGATTGAGCTGGTAGGTGTGTTCCATCAGCCCGGTGACCTGATCGTAGAATGCCTGCCACGGCGCATCGAGGGTGTCGGCCATCACCACTTGTTCTTCAAACAGCTCGCTGGCCTGTTTGAGCGAAGCCTTGCTGCTGTCGGCCTGGGCGCTGAGGGATTCGCGTGCAGCGCTGCTGGAACCGAGGGCGTCTTGCAGTTTCAGGGCGTACTCGGCCTGGAGTTTTTCGAGCTGCACCAACAACTCGTCAAAACGCGTGCTCGAGGAACTGTTGAGAAAGCCCTGGCCCAACGAATACGAACCCATCGCCCGGCCTTCGCCGAGGGTTTGCGTGACACTGGGGGCAATCAGCGTCACCAGTTCGCTGAGCTGACGAATGTCGCTCTGGTTGTCGCGGCTCAACCCGGCCTGACTGGTGATGATCTGGCTGAAAATCTGCGCACTGGCCAGCAACTTGCCGATCAACGCGCTTTTGCTTTGCAGCGAGCTCTCCGCCTGCTGGGCCTTGAACGCGGCGATCATTTCATCGCGCTTGGCCTCGAACTGCTTGATCTGCTCGGGATCTTCGGTCATCGCCGTCAGCCCTTCGAGGCGCGCGAGCACAGCCTGCTCCAGCGTCTGGATCTGCGCTTCGACATTGCCGGCCTTGCCGGACTGGCCGAGGGTGACGTCAATCTGCACCAGATTGTTCAGGGTTTCCAGATCCCGGCGCAGGGTCAGGCTGCTGCCCAACAGGTCGAGGCTTCGCAGTTCGACGCGAGTGCCCTGAAATTCGCGATAGGAGTCGCGTACCAGATAGAAATTGGTCACCAGCATCGGCACTAGGAACAGCACGCTGATCAGGCTGAACTTCATGCCGAAGCTCAGACGGTTCATCAGCGAGACGGCGGGATAGAGCAAGCTCTTCACTGGAAGTCTCCCTTGGTTTTTCTTGTTTTTATTGGCAGGCGCGGGACGACAGCAGATAGCCACTATCGGGCGCTATCTCTGTATAGCGTAAATCGGCGGGAGGTTTTGTAACTTATGGTTACTGATGCATGGTGGAACAGGGTTTTCAGGGCTGCGACGCAGCCCATCGGGGATAAATCCCCTCGCCACAATGAGTTTCACGCTGGCTTATCAGTGAACCAGAACCGTCCACAAGGCAAACCCGGCATACCACAGCACCGCCGCGCGCAGCAGCAGTTCCCACAGGCAATCGAGGGTGTTGATGCCGTCCGGGCCGACCACTGGCGGCGGAACTTCCCCGGCTGCCAGACCGACCTTGTTGATCAACTGCGCAGCGCTGATGTTCCAGTTCAGCAGCTCATGCAGCATCACCCGGCTGACCGCGACGAAGTTGCCGACCAAGGCCAGACTCGCCGCCAGCAAACGCACCGGCACCCAATCGAAGGCATGACGCAACTGCGCAGCACGCTCGACCAGCGCCGGATTGCTGCCGTGCTCTTCGGCCAGCGCCAGCAAGCGATAGGCCAATGCCGCCACCGGACCGAGGAGGAAGTACCAGAAGATCACCGCAAAAAAACTCTGATAGGCCTGCCACAGCAGATGCCCCTGCACTTGTTCAAGCAATTGCTCGCCGCTGTCGGCGCAGATGTCCAGGTCGCGCTTGGCCACGTGGGCCGCCGCTTGCAGATCCTCACGGCGCCAGGCGTCGCGGAACGGTCCGAGGCCGCCGAGCAGGTCGCCACGCCCGAGGCTGTAAATCACCACCAGCAAATGCACCGGCAGCGCCAGCAGACCGTACGCCACCGGTTCCAGCACCAGCAGCAACAGCGCCAGCAACGCCACCGGGCACAGCACCAGAATCGTCAGCACCAGCCACGGTTGCCTGGCCAGCCGTTTGCTGTTTTCGAGTTTGTGCAGTTCGCGGATCCATCCGCCGTCGCGTTGAAGCCGATGGCGCAGGGCCGAAAACTTCTCGATCCACACCGCCAGCAGTAACACCAGAAAACTCATTGTCCTTCCTCTTTTGCCAGGGCTGCGCGGTAGCGTGCCCAGTCGAATGCTGGTCCCGGATCGGTCTTGCGCCCCGGAGCGATATCGCTGTGGCCACAGATACGCTGAGCGGTGATCGCCGGAAAACGTTTCTGCAACTGCCGGGTCAGCGCAGTCAACGCGCGATATTGCTCGTCGGTGAACGGCAGATCATCGGTGCCTTCCAGCTCGATGCCGACGGAAAAATCGTTACAGGTTTCACGACCCTCGAACACTGAAACGCCTGCATGCCACGCCCGCGCAAGACAAGAGACAAACTGGGTGACCTTGCCGTCACGTTCGATCAGAAAATGCGCCGAGACGCGCAGGTCAGCGATGCCTGCAAAGTACGGGTGTTCGGTGACATCCAGACGATTCTGGAAAAATTCCTGCACCTTGCCCGTGGCGAATTGCGCCGGCGGCAGGCTGATGTTGTGGATGACCAACAGGGACACTTCGCCCGCCGGGCGCTCATTGAAGTTGGGCGACGGGCAGATCTGCACGCCATGACACCACCCGCTCGCGGGATCCAACTGCATACCGATTCCTTCAACGCCGACCATGTGGGCGCCCAGTATGCCGCGATCCGCCCCCGCCGCGCGATCACTTGCCGCGATTGAGTCGCCGCAGGTCGCCCAGCACCGATTCCAGTGCGCGGTCGAACAGCAAGGTGTCATCCAGCGCACGCGCGGCGCCACGGCTGAAAGCCAAGGCGAGGTCGGTGCGGCTGTGCTCCAGCACCTTCGTCCCGGTGCGGTCGACGAAGACATATTTGCCGGTCTCTTCGATGATCGCGGCGAGTTTGCAACGCAAGCTCTGTTCGTCGTCTGCGTCGAACACCACCCAGTGGCCCACACGCAACTGCTCGACCTGAGACAGACCGGCAGCGTCTTGCGCCAGGCGCGGCGCCGGGGTGGCTGCTGCCTGGTCGGCGCTGTGCTGCAAGACCTCGGGCGTGACTTCGATCAGCGGCATGGCGCTGTGATCGGCATCGTCGGAACGCTCCAGCACGCGTACGTGCAGAGCCTCCAGCTCACTGAAAAATTCGCTGGTGGCAAACGGGTCGAACGCGGTGCTGCTCAGGCCATCGCGCAGTGACTTGAGCAAACCCGGGACCAGTGCCAGCAGGCGCAGGCTGGATTCGCCGTCGTCATGGCGCTGCACGCTCCAGACCAACTGTTCCATGGTCTGCACGTCGGCGTGCCATTCGGCGGACTGATCGCCGTGCTTGAGGCAGGTTAGCAACAGCACTTTGCTCCAGGCCTGCTGGACGAAACTCACCACCGTCGCCGGCAGCACTTTGCCCAGTAGCGCCTGTTGCAACGCCTGCGCGACACGCCGCTGAGCCAGCTCGGCCTTCGCCCGGCCTTCCTCGGCGTCCCGCAAGCGTTGTTCCAGCAGTTCAGTGCGACGGCGTTCTTCCTGAGTGAAGGCGAGGAAGTCGGCGAGCAGTTCGGAGAAGATCGCCGGGTCGTCGACAAACTCGCTCAGCAAACGCTGCACCACTTGCTCGATGCGCACGTAGAGGCTGTCGCGCTCAGCGCCGTCGCAATCGCTCCAGCCCATTGCGGCCTCGGCGATTTCGTTGAGCAGGCGCCGCGCCGGGTGCGTGCTGCGGCTGAAGAAACTCTTGTCCAGCACGGCGACCTTGAGCATCGGAATCTGCAATCGGCCGATCAGCGCCTTGAGCGCGTCAGGCACGTTGCGATCGTCGAGGATGCAGTCGAAGACCATGGCGATCAGGTTGATCACATCTTCGTCAGCAGTCGCGACGACGCGGGAGCGGCCACTTCTGACGCTGACCCGGGTCAGCAGTTGTTCGAGCTGATGGCGCAGATCGAAATCCTCCTGAGCCTCAAGCGCCGGTACGTATTGCTGCAAGTGCGACAACAACCGCAGCAGGTCGCGGGTGTTGATCGGATGCGCCGGGGCGCCGGGCTCCAGGGTCGGTGTGACGCGGCCGCGCACCTGGGCGAGCAATTGCTGCATCGCGGCGAACACTTCCTCGATGCCTTCGTCCGCTGGCGGCTCGTCGAGATCTTCAATCAATGTGTCGCTGTCCGCAGGCTCGACCATGCGACGAGCCACGGCGGGCTTCAGATGTGGCAACACGCCGGTGGCGAGCAACAGCTGATTGGCCTCGCCATACAGCTGCTCGGTGTCAGCCAGCACATAGCGTTCGAACAGCTTGAGCAGGATCAGCTTGACCTTGATCTCGACGCCGAGGTTACGCCCGGCCTGCAGGAAATATTCGCAGAGCATCGCCGGACTCAGCGGGTTGTGCTGATCGTCCAGACGCTTGCCGAGCATCGAGCTAAAGCGTGCGGTCAGTTGATCGAGAGCGAAGCCGTCGCGCTTGAGCACGCGACTGACCATGGTCTGCACGGCCACGGTGCGCTCCATGGCATCGGTGCGCGGCGCCGACTCTTCGACCACCGGCGTGCGTGGCAGGGTGTTGGCGGCGGGGTCGTATTGGGTAAGACCGGCGAAGGCTTCAAAGAACAGTTCCAGAAAGCCGCGCTCGATATTCTTGCGCTTGAGGCGCAGGTCGCGCATGGCTTCGAAAAAGATGTTCTGATCGACGTCGTTGCGCGCCCGGTCGGCCATTTCGAACAGCGTGTCGTCAGCGTTATCGAACAGCTCCTGCAAATCGTGGCGCAGCTGCTGCGCAGCCTTGTCGCGAACCTGCAGCAGAATCACCGGCAAGCGGGCAAGCGGCGAGTGGTCCGCCAGATCGGCAGTCGCCCGGTGCAAAGGCACCACTTTCCCGTCGTTGCGCATCCAAGCCTCCTGGAACGGTGATTCGGTTCGTCGCTTTCGACACTGCCTCAGCGGAGTCATTCGTCAAAGCCATGACGTCAAATACAAGGCGGATTATCTGGCAAAAGAGGCCGAGGATGCTATAGGCCTCAGGGTTTCCCCTATACGCCATACACCTCGCACTCAGCGCAGGAAAATCGACCAGATGCGCCAGGCACGCACGTTCTCGCCTTGGGTTGGCTCACGCCCTGCCCCTATAATCGAACCACTTTGTTTGTGGAGTCCGTTATGCCGAATCTACGTCTCGCCGATCTGACCGCCGAAATCGAAAACAACGTGCGCCGTGCGTTGCTCGAAGACGTCGGCAGCGGCGACATCACCGCGCAACTGATCCCGGCCGAACGCCTGGCCAAAGCCACCATCATCACCCGTGACGACGCCGTCATCTGCGGCACCGCATGGGTCGATGCGGTGTTTCGCCAGCTCGATCCGCGTGTGGCGGTGCATTGGCAAGTGGTCGACGGCCAGCGGGTCAAAGCCAATCAGCCGCTGTTTCATCTGGAAGGCCCGGCGCGCTCACTGCTGACCGGTGAACGCAGCGCGCTGAACTTCCTGCAGTTGCTGTCCGGCGTGGCGACGCGCGCGCAGTACCTGGCAGACTTCGTCGGCGAGACGCAGGTCAAGTTGCTCGACACCCGCAAAACCCTGCCCGGCCTGCGTCTGGCACAGAAATACGCCGTAACCTGCGGCGGCTGCCACAACCATCGCATCGGTCTCTACGACGCCTTCCTGATCAAGGAAAACCACATCGCCGCCAGCGGTGGCATCGCCGAAGCCGTGGCCGCCGCACACAAGATCGCCCCGGGCAAACCGGTGGAGATCGAAGTGGAAAGTCTTGAAGAGCTGAAGCAGGCGCTGGAAGCCGGCGCCGACATCATCATGCTCGACGAACTGAGCCTGGACGACATGCGCGAAGCGGTACGCCTGACCGCCGGCAAAGCGAAACTGGAAGCCAGCGGCGGCATCAACGAAAGCACGCTGCTGCCGATCGCCGAAACGGGCGTGGATTACATTTCGATTGGTGCGATGACCAAGGATGTCAAAGCGGTGGATCTGTCGATGCGACTGAGCCTCTAGACGCAGCGGCAAGCTACAAGCTACAAGCTACAAGCTACAAGCTACAAGCCAAGCGACTCTGCTTTGACTTGCAGCTTGTAGCTAGAAGCTCGCAGCTGCTCTTATACGACGAGATTATTCATCTCGCAGTACTCTTCCCACTCGACACCCAAGACTTCCGCCGCTTCCTTGTGCAGCACGAGGCGCTGCGCCTCGAATTCCTCCGGCGTGCTCGTGTACTTGAGGGTCAGCTCCCACGGCTGCAAGCCCTGCGCTTCGGCTTCGTCTTCGAAGGCCCACTGGATCTGGTCTTTCTGATCATCAGGACTCAGGTCCTTGATCTCTTCCTTCAGGTCCGGCACATCCAGAAGGTATTTTTCCAGCGCTTGTTCGTGGCGTTGCTCTTGGGTCAATTCAGTCATGGGGTTCTCGCTGATCTTAGGAATGGAGGATGGATCTGGATCATCAAGGATCTCTCTGACGCAGGAAGCCATTGGAAGCTCGGTTTTTCCTGGCCTTCAGGACCATTCGTGGATCATCTGAAAACAACGGTGCTTGCTTGTCTGGTACGAAGGAATCCTAACAGAGACGCAAGCCAGTGCAACCGGGGGAATGAAATGAAGGGTGGTATGCGCTTGGTTACAGTTTCCTGTTTCCATGCGCGAAATCCACTGCGGATAAATCCTCGCCATCGCCTTTGATGGTCAAGGCGAACGAAACCTTCACATTGACCGCCCAAAAACAGGCAACTATATTCAGTTGCAATCATAGGCCAGCATGTCAAAGACTGAAAAACTTCTCGCCAAACTAGTCAACGGCCGAAGCGCATTCACATGGTCCGAGCTTGTCACTCTGTTGGCGCGTCTTGGTTACTCTCAGCTGGAACGATCCGGTAGCAGGATCAAATTCGACAACGGGAATCCGAGCGCATTAATCAACCTGCACAAGCCACATCCCGGAAATGAAATCAAAACATACGCAAGACGCCAGATTATCGAGCAACTGAAAACAGGAGGCCTGATTCCATGAGTTCCCAGCTGCACTACAAAGGCTATGTTGGCTCTATCGAGGCGAGCACGGAAGATAAGTGCCTGTTCGGAAAACTCCTTTTCATCAGGGCGCTGGTTAATTATGAAGGACAAACGGTGGCTGAACTGGAAGCAGCCTTTCGCGAGGCGGTAGATGACTATTTACAAACCTGTGAGCAGCTCGGGCAGAAGCCTGAAATCCCATGCAAAGGATCGTTCAATGTTCGCATCGGTCACGATCTGCATTTAGCAGCGGCTCTGGCGGCAACCCGTCAAAATGTGTCGTTGAATGATCTGACACGTCAAGCATTGAACGAATACCTCCAACACCACGCATAAAACCGAAGGCGAAATTTTTTGCCCGAGACAGGAATCGAACCTGCGACCTTCGCGTTACGAGTGCGCTGCTCTACCGGCTGAGCTACACGGGCGGTGGGCTAAACCTAGCACCGGTCTCGAGCTGCGGCAAATTTGTGGGTTGTCTGATGGTTTTCTTTTGAGAACTACAATTTCTTTATTTCAGATAAAAAAATGCCCCCGCCGTTTGCACGGCGGGGGCATCTTCATTGCGCTAAAGCGTTGGGGTGATTAAACGCCCGAAGCCTTGGCAGCTGCCACGTCTTTGATGGACAGCTTGATACGGCCGCGGTTGTCCACGTCCAGCACCAGCACTTCCACTTCCTGACCTTCTTTCAGAATGTCGGTGACTTTCTCTACGCGAGCGTCGCTCAGCATCGAGATGTGCACCAGACCGTCCTTGCCCGGCAGGATGTTTACGAATGCGCCGAAGTCGACGATGCGCTCAACCTTGCCGACGTAGATCTTGCCGATCTCGGCTTCTGCAGTGATGCTCAGAACGCGCTGACGAGCAGCTTCTGCAGCATCCTTGGTTTCGCCGAAGATCTTGATCGAGCCGTCGTCTTCGATGTCGATCGAAGCCTTGGTTTCTTCGCAGATCGCACGGATGGTCGCGCCACCTTTACCGATAACGTCACGGATTTTGTCGGTGTCGATCTTCATCGCAATCATGGTCGGAGCGTTGGCCGACAGTTCGGTACGCGACTGGCCAATGATCTGGTTCATCTGGCCGAGGATGTTCAGGCGCGCTTCAAGGGCCTGGCCCAGAGCGATTTCCATGATCTCTTCGGTGATGCCCTTGATCTTGATGTCCATCTGCAGCGCAGTCACGCCTTTGGCGGTACCGGCTACCTTGAAGTCCATGTCGCCCAGGTGATCTTCGTCGCCGAGGATGTCGGTCAGGACGGCGAACTTCTCGCCTTCTTTAACCAGACCCATGGCGATACCGGCCACCGGTGCTTTCATCGGTACGCCAGCGTCCATCAGTGCCAGGGAAGCGCCGCACACGGAAGCCATCGAGCTCGAACCGTTGGATTCGGTGATTTCCGACACCACGCGGATGGTGTACGGGAACACGTCAGCGGCTGGCAGCATGGCCGAAACCGAACGACGGGCCAGACGGCCGTGACCGATTTCGCGACGACCGGCGCCACCCATGCGACCACACTCGCCTACCGAGAACGGCGGGAAGTTGTAGTGCAGCATGAACGGGTCTTTCTTTTCGCCTTCCAGGGTGTCCAGCAGTTGCGCGTCACGGGCGGTGCCCAGTGTTGCCACAACCAGCGCCTGGGTTTCGCCACGGGTGAACAGTGCCGAACCGTGAGTCTTCGGCAGAACGCCGACTTCGATGTTCAGCGGACGTACAGTCTTGGTGTCGCGACCGTCGATACGTGGCTTGCCGTTAACGATGTTTTCGCGAACGGTGCGGTATTCGATTTCACCGAAGGCTGCTTTGACTTCAGCAGCGCTTGGCTGGCCTTCTTCACCGGACAGCTTGGCAACCACCTGGTCCTTCAGCTCACCCAGGCGAGCGTAACGGTCGGCCTTGATGGTGATGGTGTAAGCCTGGGAGATCGCTTCGCCGAACTCGGCACGGATAGCGCCCAGCAGTTCGGTGGCTTCTGGCGCAGGAGCCCAGTTCCAGGTTGGCTTGGCGGCTTCGGCAGCCAGTTCTTTAACAGCGTTGATCACAACCTGGAATTCGTCGTGAGCGAACAGTACCGCGCCCAGCATCTGGTCTTCGGTCAGCTCTTTGGCTTCCGATTCAACCATCAGCACGGCGTCGGAAGTACCGGCAACGACCATGTCCAGGCTCGAAGCGGCCTGCTGCTCGTAAGTCGGGTTCAGCAGGTAGCCGGTGCTTTCGTGGAAAGCCACGCGAGCGGCGCCGATCGGGCCGTCAAACGGAATGCCGGAAATGGCCAGGGCAGCCGAGGTACCGATCATCGCAGCGATGTCCGGATCGGTCTTCTTGCTGGTGGAAACGACGGTGCAGACAACCTGCACTTCGTTCATGAAGCCTTCTGGGAACAGCGGACGGATCGGACGGTCGATCAGTCGGGAAGTCAGGGTTTCTTTCTCGGAAGGACGGCCTTCACGCTTGAAGAAACCGCCAGGGATCTTACCGGCAGCGTAAGTCTTTTCCTGGTAATGAACGGACAGAGGGAAGAAGCCCTTGCCCGGATCGGCTTGCTTTGCACCGACAACAGTCACCAACACGCTGACGTCGTCGTCAACGGTGACCAATACTGCGCCGGAGGCCTGACGGGCGATACGGCCTGTCTCGAGGGTAACGGTCGATTGACCGAACTGGAATTTTTTGATTACCGGGTTCACGGTGTCCTACCTTCTTTGTGGCTCTTGGGGGAAACGGTTTCTTGCGAATTCTTGGGCAATCTCGGGAATCGGCCCGATGGCAATTGTCCGGGTGCTACAGGTAAAGCCATGCTGCAGATAAAACTTGAGGCTGGGAGCCTGCAAGGCGCCAGCGGAAAACCGCTGACGCCCGACAGACCACCAACCTCATAGCGCAATCGCTGATTAGCGACGCAGACCCAGGCGAGCGATCAGCGCGGCGTACCGGCTTACGTCCTTGCCTTTCAGGTAGTCCAGCAGCTTGCGACGCTGGTTAACCATGCGGATCAGACCACGACGGGAGTGGTGATCTTTACCGTTGGCCTTGAAGTGACCTTGCAGTTTGTTGATGTTGGCGGTCAGCAGTGCAACCTGCACTTCTGGCGAACCAGTGTCACCAACAGCTTGCTGGTAGTCAGCAACGATTTGAGCTTTTTCTTGAACGTCGAGAGCCATGAGGCAATCCTTCCTTATCAGGAAACTGTTTCAGGGAAACAGCTTCAACAGGCCAGGGACAAATCCCTGTATCTATAAATGAGTAGTGACCATGCCTGTTAACAGCCACACTCGCCGGCCCGCTTAACGCAGACCGGTTCCGGTCATTCTGACCGAATCAAGCGACGCGGCGCGATGCGCCCGTCTTCGCTCACTTCACCGATACCGATGAAGCGACCATTGTGATCCTGTACCCGCACCATGCCGAACTTCGGTGCATCCGGGGCACGTACCGGCTGGCCGTTGAGCCAGTAGAACGCGCTCGCTTCGGAAAAGTGCAGCAACGGCCAATCCTGCAGGCCGCTGTCCGATGGCATCAGGAAGCGATCGACCGCTTCGTTGCCGCCTTCGGCATGTACCGCTTCCAGCTCTTCGAGAGTAACAGTCTGCGCCAGGGTGAAAGGCCCGGCCTGGGTCCGGCGCAATTCTGCGACGTACGCACCACAACCGAGTTGCTCACCGATATCCTCCACCAGGGTGCGAATATAGGTGCCTTTGCTGCAGTCCACCGCAAGCCGCGCAGTATCGCCTTCGAAGGCCAGCAATTCCAAGCGCGCAATAGTAACAGAACGCGGTTCGCGCTCCACTACTTCGCCTGCACGTGCCAGTTTGTACAGCGGCTGGCCATCACGCTTGAGTGCCGAGTACATCGGCGGTATCTGACTGATTTGCCCACGAAATTTCGGCAGAACCGCTTCGACATCGGCGCGACCAACGGTCACCGGACGCTCCTGCAAAACCTCACCTTCGGCATCGGCCGTGGTGGTGGTCTTGCCCAGTTGCGCCAGAGTCTCATAGCCCTTGTCGGAATCGAGCAGGTATTGCGAGAACTTGGTCGCCTCGCCGAAGCACAGCGGCAACACACCGGTGGCCAAAGGGTCGAGGCTGCCGGTGTGCCCGGCCTTCTCGGCATTGAGCAGCCAGCGCACCTTCTGCAAGGCAGCGTTGGAGGTGAACCCCAACGGCTTGTCGAGCAGGATGATGCCGCTGACGTTACGACGGATACGTTTGACCTGAGCCACCGAATTACTCCTTGGTGTCTTCAGGTGCTGGAGCGGCAACGTGCTGATTGTCTTCAGCCACGGCGCGCTCGATCAATGCCGACAGGTGCGCGCCACGCACGACGGATTCGTCGTAGTGGAAGTGCAATTGCGGCACGCTGCGCAGCTTCATTTCGCGGGCCAACTGCATGCGCAGGAAGCCTGCGGCGGCATTGAGCACCTTGATGCTTTGCGCGATGTCTTCAGCGTTGTCCTGCCCCATCACGGTGATGAAAATCTTCGCATGACCGACGTCACGGGACACTTCCACAGCAGTGATGGTGACCAGACCGACGCGCGGATCTTTGACTTCGCGACGGATCAGTTGCGCCAGCTCGCGCTGCATCTGATCGCCGATACGTTGGGTACGGCTGTATTCTTTTGCCATGATTTGTTACCTGTTACTGCCCAGCGGTGAAACCCGCAAGGTCTGAAAGCGGCAAACGCCCGGCCTGACGAAAGCCAGACCGGGCGTTGCGTTTAGAGTCCGGACGCTGTGCCGTGCATTTGCATGCTACGGCCCATCGTGGCCCTTGAAGTGCGCGAGTCAGAGGCTGCGAGCAACCTGAACCTTCTCGAAGACTTCGATCTTGTCGCCGACTTTGACGTCGTTGTAGCTCTTCACGCCGATACCGCATTCCATGCCGGCACGTACTTCGGAAGCGTCATCCTTGAAGCGGCGCAGGGATTCCAGCTCGCCTTCGAAGATAACGATGTCTTCACGCAGTACACGGATCGGACGGTTACGGTGCACGACACCTTCGATCACCATGCAACCGGCGATCGCGCCAAATTTCGGCGAACGGAACACGTCACGCACTTCGGCCACACCCAGGATGTTCTCGCGAACATCGCTGCCGAGCATGCCGGTCAGGGCTTTCTTGACGTCTTCGATGATGTCGTAGATCACGTTGTAGTAACGCATATCCAGACCTTCCTGCTCGACGATCTTGCGAGCGCCGGCATCGGCACGCACGTTGAAGCCGAACAGTACAGCGTTGGAAGCCAGTGCCAGGTTGGCGTCGGATTCGGTGATACCACCGACACCGCCACCCACGACGCGCACTTGTACTTCATCGTTGCCCAGGCCATTCAAGGCACCGTTCAACGCTTCCAGCGAACCACGGACGTCGGATTTGAGGACGATGTTGAGCGTCTTCTTCTCGGCCTGACCCATGTTTTCGAAGATGTTTTCCAGCTTGCCGGCGTGAGCGCGAGCCAGTTTGACTTCGCGGAACTTGCCTTGACGGAACAGAGCCACTTCACGGGCTTTCTTCTCGTCGGCAACCACGCTCATCTCGTCGCCAGCATCCGGTGTACCGTCCAGGCCGAGGATCTCGACAGGGATGGATGGACCGGCTTCCTTGATCGGCTTGCCGTTCTCGTCGAGCATGGCACGTACACGGCCGTAGTTCGAACCGACCAGAACCATGTCGCCTTGACGCAGCGTACCGTCCTGAACGAGCACGGTTGCCACCGGGCCACGACCCTTGTCGAGACGCGATTCAACCACCACACCACGGCCAGGAGCCGACGGAGTAGCTTTCAGTTCGAGAACTTCGGCCTGCAGCAGAACGGCTTCAAGCAGCTCGTCCACGCCAGTACCCATCTTCGCCGAAACCGGAACGAATGGTGTGTCGCCACCCCAGTCTTCGGAAGTCACGCCGTGAACCGACAGTTCGCTGCGGATGCGATCGAGATCGGCGCCCGGCTTGTCGATCTTGTTCACTGCTACCACCAGCGGCACGCCAGCTGCCTGCGCATGCTGAACCGCTTCGATGGTTTGCGGCATCACGCCGTCGTCCGCTGCAACCACGAGGATCACGATGTCGGTCGCCTTGGCACCACGGGCACGCATTGCGGTAAACGCGGCGTGACCCGGGGTATCGAGGAAAGTGACCATGCCGCGATCAGTCTCAACGTGGTATGCACCGATGTGCTGGGTGATACCGCCGGCTTCGCCAGCAGCTACCTTGGCACGACGGATGTAGTCGAGCAGGGAAGTCTTACCGTGGTCAACGTGGCCCATTACGGTCACGACTGGTGCACGGGAGAACGACTCACCTTCAAACTTCAGGGACTCGGCCAGGGAATCTTCCAGAGCGGTGTCGCTGACCAGGGTCACTTTGTGGCCCAGTTCTTCGGCTACCAGTTGAGCAGTTTCCTGATCAAGCACCTGGTTGATGGTCGCTGGAGTACCCAGTTTGAACATGAACTTGATGATTTCAGCCGCTTTGACCGACATCTGGTTGGCCAGATCGCCAACCGTGATGGTCTCGCCGATCTGCACGTCACGCACGACAGGGCCGGTCGGGCTCTGGAAACCGTGGGCGTTGCGCTTCTTCAGCTTGGCCTTGCCGCGACCACCACGACGGAAGCCATCGCTTTCTTCGTCGGTAGTGCGTGGCGCCACACGTGGCGCCGGGGCTTTTTCTTTGACCGATGCGCGATGCGGAGCGTTTTTGCGCTCGCCATCACCACCACCGCTGCGACGATTGTTGTCGTCGGCGCGTGGCTTGTCCGGACGGCGCTGTTCGTTCTGCTTGTTGCGAACGTCAGCCGATGGAGCAGGAGCAGCAGCCACCGGTGCGCTTTCGCGAACAGGTTCGGCAGCGGCAGCCGGCGCCGCAACGGCGTCGCTGGCAGCGGTTTGCGCAGCAGCAGGCTGGCGACGCGCTTCTTCTTCGGCGCGTTGCTTGGCTTCTTCTTCAGCCTTCTGACGGGCAGCATTTTCTACTGCGCGACGCTCATCCAGTTCACGCTTGCGCTCGGCTTCGATTTCTTCCGGGCTGCGCTGTACGAAAACTTTCTTCTTGCGAACTTCAACGCTGATGCTCTTGCTACCAGCCACACGAAGGGTGCTGGTGGTTTTACGCTGCAGCGTGATCTTGCGTGGTTCTTCCACTTTCGCCTTGTGACTGCTCTTCAAGTGAGTCAGCAGGGATTGCTTCTCACTGTCAGTCACATTTTCGTCGGCGGCGGTGTGCGGCAGACCTGCCTCACGCATCTGCTGCAACAGGCGCTCTACCGGTGTTTTGACCTCATCGGCCAGTTGTTTCACCGTGACTTGCGTCATGCACTTCTCTCCTCAGGCCGCGCCTAATTACTCGAACCAGTGGGCTCGGGCGGCCATGATCAACTTGCCGGCACGATCATCGTCAATGCCGTCGATGTCGAGCAGGTCGTCAATAGACTGCTCGGCCAGGTCTTCGCGGGTAATTACGCCGCGCACCGCCAGTTCCATCGCCAAATCCTTGTCCATACCCTCAAGCGAGAGCAGGTCTTCGGCCGGATGGGCGTCTGCCAGCTTTTCCTCAGTAGCGATGGCTTTGGTCAACAAGCGATCCTTGGCGCGAGCACGAAGCTCGTTGACGATGTCCTCGTCAAAGCCGTCGATGTTGAGCATCTCCTCCACCGGTACGTAGGCAATCTCTTCCAGGCTGGTGAAGCCTTCATCTACCAGCACCTGAGCCAGTTCTTCGTCGACTTCCAGCTCGTCGATGAAGTTGCGCAGGATGTCGCCGGTTTCTGCTTGCTGCTTAGCCTGGATGTCCGATTCGGTCATCACGTTCAGGGTCCAGCCAGTCAACTGGCTGGCCAGACGCACGTTCTGACCACCGCGACCGATGGCCTGAGCCAGATTGTCTGCGCCAACGGCGATGTCCATGGCATGGGCATCTTCGTCAACGATAATTGCCGCAACCTCGGCCGGGGACATGGCGTTGATGACGAACTGGGCCGGGTTGTCGTCCCACAGCACGATATCAACACGCTCACCGCCCAACTCACCCGATACCGCCTGGACGCGCGAACCGCGCATACCGATGCAGGCACCTTGTGGGTCGATGCGCTTGTCCTTGGAGCGGACGGCGATCTTGGCTCGCGAACCCGGATCACGGGAGGCGGCCATGACCTCGATGAGGCCTTCGGCGATTTCCGGCACTTCGATACGGAACAGCTCGATCAGCATTTCCGGCGCGGTACGCGACAGGATCAGCTGCGGGCCGCGGTTCTCGGTGCGGATTTCCTTGAGCAGCGCACGCAGACGCACGCCGACACGGAAGGTTTCGCGAGAAATGATGTCTTCACGGGCCAGCAATGCTTCAGCATTGTTGCCCAGATCGACGATCACGTTGTCGCGGGTGACTTTTTTCACGGTGCCGGAGATGATTTCTCCCAGGCGCTCGCGATAGGCGTCGACCACTTGAGCGCGCTCGGCTTCGCGAACTTTCTGCACGATGACCTGCTTGGCAGTCTGTGCAGCGATGCGGCCGAACTCGATGGATTCGATTTTCTCTTCGACGACGTCACCAACCTTGGCGCCAGGATGCGTTTCGGCAACCTTGCTTGGCCAGGTCTCGATGGCCGGATCGTCGAGATCATTCTCTTCGACGACCGTCCAGCGACGGAAGGTTTCGTAGGAACCGGTGTGGCGGTTGATTTCCACACGCAGGTCCACTTCGTCTTCAAAACGCTTTTTGGTAGCAGTGGCCAGAGCCAGCTCCAGCGCTTCAAAAATTACGCTTGCCGGTACACCCTTTTCATTGGATACCGACTCAACAACCAGCAGTACTTCTTTGCTCATCGTACGCCTCGCCTTTCGCAAGCCATTGGATCCGCGGGATCCGCGTCTCAGTCAAAACTGGGAATAATGTTGGCCTTGTCGATCATATCGATCGGCAACAGGAACTCGTGGTCTTCTACCTGCACCACGACGTCCTGCTCTTCTACACCGCGCAGAAGGCCCTGAAAATTGCGTCGACCTTCGAAAGGCGAGCGCAGCTTGATCTTCACTTGTTCACCGGCAAATTGGGCAAACTGCTCAAGAGTGAACAGCGGGCGCTCCATGCCAGGCGAGGAAACTTCAAGGGTGTATTCAACGGAGATAGGATCTTCAACATCCAGAACACCGCTGATCTGACGGCTGACAATGGCGCAATCGTCCACCAGCACGCCACCCTCTTTATCGATATAAACGCGCAACATCGAGTGACGACCCTGAGCCGAAAACTCGATACCCCAGCATTCATAGCCCAGGGCCACGACCACCGGGGCCAGCAAGGCCTGCAACTCTTCTAGCTTGCTCGACACCTGAACCCCCTAGTGCATGATATGTGCATGCTTTGCAAAATAAAAAAATGGGCATAACGCCCATCCTTGAAACGCCGTCGAACAGCGGCGTTGAAAGTATCCAGCTAACAAAAAGCCCCTTAAAAGGGGCTCCTTAAACTGGTTGCGGGGGCCGGATTTGAACCGACGACCTTCGGGTTATGAGCCCGACGAGCTACCAGACTGCTCCACCCCGCGACAAAGCTGGGGCGGAAGTATACGACCGATCCCTTTTAGGGTCAATGTAACCTTCCACCTGCAAGAAAGCCCGCAACAGCGGGCTCTCCTGACTAATTGGTACCGAGAAGGGGACTCGAACCCCTACACCCTATGGGCACAACCACCTCAAGGTTGCGTGTCTACCAATTCCACCACCTCGGCGATACTACGTTTGGAACTCTTCTTACTTCTGCTCTTGAGCTGGAGGCACGTCAGTCGCTGGAGTAGCCGACTTTTGCTCTTGAAGCACCGGGACATCATCAGAAGCCGGTTGTTGCTTAGGTACTTCCAACACTGCTGGATCTGGAAGACCTGCTTGAGTCAGCTGATGAGCTTTCTCTTTAGCAAAGTAACCTAACCCCAAGCTGGTTATGAAGAAACCGGCGGCAAGTATAGCAGTAAACTTACTAAGAAAGGTAGAGGAACCTTGGCTTCCGAACACAGTATTTGAAGCACCTGCTCCGAAAGACGCGCCAGCGTCCGCACCCTTACCCTGCTGCAGCAAAACCAGAGCAACTACGCCCAATGCACCCAGCAGATGAAAAACGACTACGACTGTTTCCAGCATTTTTTCAGTTTCCCGCGGCGCGACAGATCGCACCGAACTCATCTGCATTCAGGGAAGCTCCACCAATGAGCCCCCCATCGATATCCGGCATGCCGAACAGTTCGACCGCATTGGCCGCCTTCACGCTGCCGCCGTATAGAAGCCGCACACCTCGTGCGACTTCAGAATTCTCTGCCGCCAACTGCTCGCGAATGGCTTTATGCACATCCTGAGCCTGTTGCGGCGTTGCAGTCAGTCCGGTACCAATGGCCCAGACCGGCTCGTATGCAATCACTGCCTTGGCAAAGGCACCGACGCCCAGCTCCTCGATGATGCTGCCCAGCTGACGCCCGACAACTTCAAGAGTTTTTCCGGATTCGCGCTGCTCGAGGGTTTCCCCTACACACAACACCGGAATCAAGCCACATGCCTGTGCCGCTGCGAACTTGCGATTCAGCATCCCGTCTCGCTCGCCCATAATCTGACGGCGTTCGGAGTGCCCGACAAGCACCAGGGAACAACCTGCATCCACCAGTTGGCTGGGAGCAATCTCACCAGTCAACGCACCTTGCATGGCTTCCACCGCAGAATTCTGCGCGCCGACCGAAATCGACTTGCCTTTCAAGCCATCAATCACTTGATTGATGTACAAGCAAGGCGGGAACACCGCGACATCAACACCGCTTGGCAAGGCCAGATGACGAAGGCCGTTGATCAGCTCAGCGACGCTGGCGCGGGTACCGTGCATCTTCCAGTTACCAGCTACCATAGGGCGACGCATGCTGTACCTCGTCGGTCAAAGTGGGCGCAGATGTTACCCAACACAATCATGGCTTGCAAGCCGTATCAGGCAGAAACTTCGGTTACCAGTTTTGCCAGCTCTTCGGCATAGCCGCGAACCTGGTTTTCGTCCTCGCCTTCGACCATTACGCGCACCAGAGGCTCTGTGCCGGACTTGCGCAGAAGCACGCGACCGCGCCCCGCCATCGCCTGAGTGACACGGGCACTGGCTTCCTTGACAGCCGGATGCTCCAGCGGGCTTTCACCGCCGCCAAAGCGAACGTTGATCAGCACCTGAGGGCACTTGCGCAAAGCCTGCCGCGTTTGCGCCAGACCTTCGTTGCGAGATTTCAGAGCCATCAACACCTGCAGAGCCGCGATGATCGCATCGCCCGTGGTGGTGTGGTTGAAGCAGACCACATGCCCGGAGTTTTCCCCGCCTACGAGCCAGTTGCGCTCTTGCAGTTCGGCAATCACGTAGCGGTCACCGACATTGGCGCGAACGAACGGGATCGACAGATCCGCCAGTGCCAGCTCGAGACCAAGATTGCTCATCAATGTACCGACGACGCCACCCTGCAACTTGCCACGCTCATGCAGATCGCGGGCAATGATGAACAGCAGGTCATCACCATCGACGATGGCGCCGGTGTGATCGACCATCAATACCCGATCACCATCACCATCGAAGGCGATACCCAGGTCCGCATGCTCGGCCAGAACGGCGGCCTGCAACGGCCCCATATGCGTGGAACCGCAGTTATCGTTGATGTTCAGCCCGTTCGGCTGAGCGGAAAGCACGACGACTTCGGCACCCAATTCACGGAAGACGCTCGGCGCTACCTTATAGGTTGCACCATGCGCGCAGTCGATAACGATCTTCAGACCGGCGAAATTGGTCCCGGTAGGCACGCTGCTCTTGCAGAACTCGATGTAGCGGCCCGATGCATCATTGATTCGCGACACCTTACCGATCTTGCTCGACTCGACGACGGTCATTGGCGTATCCAGCAACTCTTCGATCATCAGCTCCAATTCATCGGGCAGCTTGGTACCTTTGCCGGAGAAGAACTTGATGCCGTTGTCATCATGCGGGTTGTGCGAAGCACTGATCACGATGCCGGCTTCAGCCTGGAACGTACGCGACAGATAAGCGATGGCAGGCGTCGGCATCGGGCCGAGCAGCATCACATCGGCACCCGCCGAGGTCAGGCCCGCTTCGAGTGCCGATTCAAACATATAACCGGAGATCCGCGTGTCCTTGCCGACAAGCACCTTGCAAGCACCCATCTTGCGGAAAGCCATGCCGGCCGCCCAGCCGAGCTTGAGCATGAAGTCAGGCGTGATCGGGTATTCACCAACGCGACCGCGAATGCCGTCGGTACCAAAATATTTCTTGCTCATAAGTGCTCCATCATTCTTATTCGGCTGATTCTACGGCCGCGATCATTCGCACAACATCGACGGTTTCCGCCACATCGTGGACCCGCAATATACGTGCGCCTTTAACTGACGCCAGCGCCGCCAGTGCCAGTCCGCCATGCAGACGCTCGCCCACGGGACGATTCAAAGCGTGGCCAATCATACTCTTGCGCGAAACACCTACCAGCAGTGGTCGACCCAGTGCATGCAGGGCCTCCATGTGTTTGAACAAGCTTAGATTGTGCTGCAGGGTTTTGGCGAAGCCGAAGCCGGGATCAAGAATGATTCGCTCAGCGGGAATGCCCGCCTGAGCACACTGATCCATGCGTTCGACGAGAAACTCACCGACCTCGCGGGTGACATCCTGATACTGCGGATTATCCTGCATATCACCCGGCTCGCCGAGCATGTGCATGAGACAGACCGGCAACCCTGTCGCCGCCGCCGCATCCAGCGCACCATCGCGACGCAACGAACGCACATCATTGATCAGGCCGGCACCGAGCCGTGCGGTTTCGCGCATGACTGCCGGGGTGGAAGTATCGACCGAGATGATGACATCCAGCTCGCGATTGATCAGCTCGACAATCGGCGCGACGCGCTCAAGCTCCTCCAGAGGAGAAACCGCTCGCGCGCCTGGCCGGGTCGATTCGCCGCCGACATCAATCAGCGTCGCGCCAGCCAGCACCATGGCTTCGGCATGGCGCAGCGCCGCATCGAGCTGGCTGTAGCGGCCGCCGTCGGAAAAGGAATCAGGAGTGACATTGAGAATGCCCATGACATGCGTCTGGGCCAAATCAAGAACCCGGTTGCCGCAAGGCAACCGGGTCAGGGACTGTACAGAAGTCATTTCAAGCCTTAAACGTCAGCAGCCGGACCGCCAATTGGTTTTTCCGGACGCTCGTCCTGCACGACAGGCGGCGGAGGCGTACCGGTGCCACCCGACCAGTCGCGAGGTTCGCGAGGTGTGCGACCGGCCATGATGTCGTCAATCTGCTCGGCATCGATGGTTTCGTACTTCATCAGCGCATCAGCCATGGCATCGAGCTTGTCACGGTTATCCGTGAGGATCTGCTTGGCGGTGCCGTAGCACTGATCAATGATGCTGCGTACTTCGGAGTCGATCAGCTTGGCGGTCTCACCGGAGAAGCTGGCAGCCTGACCACCACCACCGCGACCGAGGAACACTTCGCCCTCTTCTTCGGCATACATCAGCGGACCGAGTTTTTCCGACAGGCCCCATTTCGTCACCATGTTCCGGGCAATCTGACTTGCACGCATGATGTCGTTGGACGCACCGGTGGTTACACCGTCAAAGCCCAGGGTCATTTCTTCTGCGATACGGCCACCGTACAACGAGCAGATCTGGCTGATCAGCGCACGTTTGGACAGGCTGTAACGATCTTCTTCCGGCAGGAACATGGTCACACCCAGCGCACGACCACGCGGAATGATCGACACCTTGTAGACCGGATCATGCTCAGGCACGACGCGACCAACGATGGCGTGGCCGGCTTCGTGGTAAGCAGTGTTCTGCTTTTCTTTCTCGGACATGACCATGGATTTGCGCTCGGCGCCCATCATGATCTTGTCTTTCGCCAGCTCGAACTCTTTCATCTCGACGATGCGTTTGCCGCTACGAGCAGCGAACAACGACGCTTCGTTGACCAGGTTGGCCAGGTCAGCACCGGAGAAGCCAGGAGTACCACGTGCGATCACTGCCGGAGCAACGTCGTCGCCCATTGGCACTTTGCGCATGTGCACTTTCAGAATCTGCTCGCGACCACGAATATCCGGCAAGCCGACGACCACCTGACGGTCGAAACGGCCCGGACGCAGCAGCGCAGGGTCGAGTACGTCCGGACGGTTGGTCGCAGCAATTACGATGATGCCGTCATTCATTTCGAAGCCGTCCATCTCCACCAGCAACTGGTTGAGAGTCTGCTCACGTTCGTCGTGACCGCCACCCATGCCGGCGCCACGATGGCGACCCACGGCATCGATTTCATCGATGAAGATGATGCAAGGGGCGTGCTTCTTGGCCTGCTCGAACATGTCGCGGACGCGGCTGGCGCCGACACCGACGAACATTTCGACAAAGTCGGAACCGGAAATGGTGAAGAACGGCACTTTCGCTTCGCCGGCAATCGCCTTGGCCAGCAAGGTTTTACCGGTACCCGGCGGGCCGACCATCAGCACGCCGCGCGGGATACGCCCGCCCAGACGCTGGAATTTGCCCGGATCACGCAAGAACTCGACCAGCTCGCCGACTTCTTCCTTGGCTTCGTCGCAACCGGCAACGTCAGCCAAAGTGGTTTTCACCTGATCTTCGGAGAGCAGGCGTGCCTTGCTCTTGCCGAAGCTCATCGGCCCGCCCTTGCCACCGGCGCCGCCCTGCATCTGGCGCATGAAGAACATGAACACCGCGATGATCACCAGGATCGGGAAGCTGGCCACCAGGAGCTGAGTCCAGATGCTTTGCTGTTCAGGCTGCTTGCCTTCAACCACAACATGATTGTCGACCAGATCGCCGATCAGGCCATTGTCCTGAATTGCCGGACGAATGGTCTTGAAGCTGTCGCCATCGGTGCGCTTGCCGGTAATCACATAGCCGTCAACGGCTACGCGCTCGACCTTGCCATCCTTGACCTGCTGGATGAAGTCGGAATAGTTGAGGGTCTGCGGCTCGTTAGGGCTGGAGAAGTTGTTCATCACCGTCACCAGGACTGCCGCGATGATCAACCACAGGATCAGATTCTTTGCCATATCGTTCAATTAACTACCCTCTGAAGCAAGCTCCGCTACTGGCGCGCGCTTCGCATGATATTCACCGGCCTAACTTACTACATTACCTACAACTCTGGCAGGCGCCGTCTGTAACCCTTTGTGAAACACTTTCTACACAATATTCGCTTATGCCCGCAGAGCGAAATATGAAAAACCTATCGCCCTGCCGAAAAACCTTGTTTTACGCATCACCGCCGCGATAACCCCAGGCCAGCATGTACTGCTCACGGGAGCTGCCACGGGAAGAGTCTGGCTTGATCATCTGGATCTTGTCGAATTTCTTCCGAGCATCCTTCAGATAAACGTCAAACCCTTCGCCCTGAAAAATCTTGATGACGAAATTGCCACCCGGCTTGAGGATCCGTTCCGCCAGGTCCAGCGCCAGCTCACAGAGGAACATGGCCTTGGGCATATCCACTTCGGGTGTACCACTCATATTGGGGGCCATATCGGAAATCACAAGGTCCACCTGCGAATTACCCACGGCCTCCAGGATTTCAGCGAGCACCGAGTCCTCCGTGAAGTCGCCCTGGATAAAATGCACGTCCGGAATGCTGTCCATTTCCAGGATGTCCGAAGCGATCAGACGACCCTGACCGCCGATCAACCGACTGGTCACCTGGGACCAGCCACCCGGCGCGGCGCCGAGGTCGACCACGCTCATGCCGGGACGGATCAGTTTGTACTTTTCCTGGATCTCCAGAAGCTTGTAACTTGCACGCGAGCGGTAGCCATCCTTCTGCGCCTGCTTCACATAAGGATCGTTGACATGTCTTTTCAGCCAACCAAGGCTTGTCTTGGAACGCGCCATTGGGCACCTCGATGATTAGGGTCGTGATTAGTTGGGCGGATCCACGAACCCTCGGGTAAAATGGCCGCCATTTTACAGAATCCAGACGAAAGGGTCAGATTATGCCGCTCACTCCAGAGCAGAAGAAACAGTACAAATCCATCGGCCACCACCTCAAACCAGTGTTGACGGTAGCGGACAACGGTTTGACTGAAGGTGTTTTAGCCGAACTTGAACGCGCCCTGGCGGATCACGAGCTGATCAAGATCAAGCTCAACATCCTCGATCGCGAGTCGCGCCTGGCGCACATCGCCGAACTGTGCAAGGTCGGCAAAGCGGACCTGGTTCAGGTCATCGGCAAGATGGCTCTGGTCTACCGCAAGAACTTCAGCGCCAACAAGCAGCTGTCGAACGTTCATCGCTTCAAGTGATGCGCAGGGTCAAGGGTGTGCTTCGCGCACCCTGCCACTCCATCCTGGCACCGGCTGCATGACCAGCACCAGCCCGGAAAATCCCAGCACCAGATAACTGAATACCTGCCAGCGCTGCGCATCCGGCCAGCCGACACGCACAGCGACATACATCGCGCACGCGTACAACGCCATCAACAGCACCTGCCCGCGAAAATCCCGCCATAGACTGCCAAGGCCCTCGGCCTGTACCAGCACCAAAGCCTGAAAGATCACGCACAAAGCAGCGAATCCGACTACCAGCACTTCGAATGCACTGGCCACTTCGTCGATCAACAGCGGCGCCAGGCCGATCCGGCCCAACGCCGGCTGCAAACCGATATGAATCAACCATAGGCCACCGACCCAAAGCATCTGGGTCAGTTGCCAAAGCATGGCGCCCGCATGCAGCGGGCGCCTTCTTTCAGATGTGACGAACTTCGACAATCTCGTACTCGATCACGCCGCTTGGCGTTTTGACGGCGACCACGTCACCCTCTTCCTTGCCAATCAAGGCGCGGGCCAGCGGCGAACCGACGGAGATCTTGCCGAGTTTGAAGTCAGCCTCATCCTCACCCACGATGTGGTAAGTGACGCTTTCATCAGTCTCGACGTTGGCGATCTCGACGGTGGTACCGAAAATCACTTTGCCGGTGTGAGGAATGGTCGTGACATCGATGATGACCTGGTTCTGAATCCGGCCTTCGATGTCACGAATACGCGCTTCGACCATGCCTTGCTGTTCGCGGGCAGCATGGTATTCAGCGTTTTCCTTCAAGTCACCCAACTCGCGGGCCGTACCGATGTCCTGGCTGAGCTTCGGACGGACGACCTTGGTCAGGTGAGCATGCTCCTCTTCCAGGGCGCGAGCGCCCTGAACAGTCATTGGGTACTTGGTTATGCTCATGCCTTCAATCCTGCGTGTAGATCCTGCAAGCGGCGCACGGTCTTTTCCGGACCGAACTTCAGCGCTTCGCAGATCGCTTCGCCCGCAGCGATAGTGGTGGTGCAGTAAATCTTGTGCTGCAGGGCATTGCGACGAATGGAGTACGAATCGGCGATCGACTGACGACCTTCGGTGGTGTTGATGATCAGCGTGACTTCGTCATTCTTGATCATGTCGACCACGTGTGGACGACCCTCGGTCACCTTGTTCACGCGGCGCACTTTAAGGCCTGCGGCTTCGATCAGCTTGGCAGTGCCGGCAGTGGCGACCACTTCGAAGCCCAAGTTGATCAGATCACGGGCCACGCCTGCAACCAGTGGCTTGTCGTCATCGCGCACGCTGATGAAAGCGGTACCGCCGGTCGGCAGCACTTCACTGGCGCCCATCTGCGCCTTGGCGAATGCTTCACCGAAGGTGTCGCCGACGCCCATTACTTCACCGGTCGACTTCATCTCTGGGCCGAGGATCGGGTCAACGCCAGGGAACTTGGCGAACGGGAACACCGCTTCTTTAACGCTGTAGAAGTTCGGGATGATTTCTTTGGTGAAGCCGATTTCCTTCAAGGTCTTACCGGCCATCACGCGCGCGGCGATCATGGCCAGGGAAACACCGATGCACTTGGAAACGAACGGCACGGTACGCGAGGCGCGCGGGTTGACTTCGATGACGTAGATATCTTCGCCCTGCAAGGCCAACTGAACGTTCATCAGGCCGACAACGCCCAGTTCCAGAGCCATTTTCTTGACCTGTTCGCGCATCTCGTCCTGGATGTGCGCCGGCAGCGAGTACGGCGGCAGCGAGCACGCGGAGTCACCGGAGTGAACGCCCGCCTGTTCGATGTGCTGCATGATCGCGCCGATCACTACATCTTTGCCGTCGCAGACCGCATCCACGTCCATTTCGATGGCGCAGTTGAGGAAGTGGTCGAGCAGCACCGGGCTGTCGTTGGACACTTGCACCGCGTCACGCAGATAGCGCTTGAGTTCGTCTTCTTTGTATACGATTTCCATCGCACGGCCGCCCAACACGTAGGACGGGCGCACCACCAGCGGATAACCGATCTTCGCCGCAGCGCGAACAGCTTCATCTTCGCTGCGCACGGTGGCGTTTGGCGGCTGACGCAGGTTCAGGCGCTCGACCATTTGCTGGAAGCGCTCGCGGTCTTCGGCGCGGTCGATCGCGTCAGGGCTAGTGCCGATGATCGGCACGCCAGCAGCTTCCAGAGCACGAGCCAGTTTCAGCGGAGTCTGGCCGCCGTACTGGACGATCACGCCTTTCGGCTTCTCGACGCGGCAGATTTCCAGTACGTCTTCCAGGGTTACCGGCTCGAAGTACAGACGGTCGGAAGTGTCGTAGTCGGTGGAAACGGTTTCCGGGTTGCAGTTGACCATGATGGTTTCGTAGCCGTCTTCGCGCAGGGCGAGAGCAGCGTGAACGCAGCAGTAGTCGAACTCGATGCCTTGGCCGATACGGTTCGGACCGCCGCCCAGAATCATGATCTTGTCGCGACCCGACGGCGCTGCCTCGCACTCTTCCTCGTAGGTCGAGTACAGGTAAGCAGTGTCGGTGGCGAATTCGGCGGCGCAGGTGTCAACGCGCTTGTAGACCGGGAACACTTCCAGCTTCTGACGGTGCGTACGCAGGTTTTTCTCGGTGACGCCCAGCAGCTTGGCCAGACGCTGATCGGAGAAGCCTTTGCGCTTGAGCTTGAACATCAAGTCGCGGTCGATCGAGGACAGACCGAGGGTCTTGACCTTCTCTTCGTCCTTGATCAGGTCTTCGATCTGCACCAGGAACCACGGGTCGATCATGTTCATGCCGAAGATGTCTTCGACCGACAGGCCGGCGCGGAAGGCGTCAGCCACGTACCAGATGCGCTCGGCGCCCGGCACGGTCAGTTCGCGCTTGAGCACGCTCATGCTGTCCGGGTTGCTCAGATCGAGCTTCTCGTCCAGACCGCAAACGCCGACTTCCAGACCGCGCAGAGCTTTCTGCAGGGATTCCTGGAAGGTCCGGCCGATGGCCATGACTTCACCGACCGACTTCATTTGCGTGGTCAGGCGCGCATCAGCCTTGGCGAATTTCTCGAAGGCGAAGCGTGGCAGCTTGGTGACGACGTAGTCGATCGACGGCTCGAAGGACGCCGGGGTCTTGCCGCCGGTGATGTCGTTCGACAGCTCATCAAGGGTGTAACCCACAGCCAGCTTGGCCGCGACCTTGGCGATCGGGAAACCGGTGGCTTTCGAAGCCAGTGCCGAGGAACGCGATACACGCGGGTTCATTTCGATCACGACCATGCGGCCAGTGTTCGGGCAGATACCGAACTGCACGTTCGAACCGCCGGTCTCGACGCCGATCTCGCGCAGTACCGCCAGCGAGGCGTTACGCAGGATCTGGTATTCCTTGTCGGTCAGGGTTTGCGCAGGAGCTACGGTGATCGAGTCACCGGTGTGCACGCCCATCGGGTCGAAGTTTTCGATCGAGCAGACGATGATGCAGTTGTCCTTTTTGTCGCGGACAACTTCCATTTCATATTCTTTCCAGCCGATCAGCGATTCGTCGATCAGCAGCTCTTTGGTCGGCGACAGGTCCAGACCACGGGCGCAGATTTCTTCGAACTCTTCACGGTTGTAAGCGATACCGCCACCGGTGCCGCCCATGGTGAAGGACGGACGGATGATGCACGGGAAACCGAGGGTTTCGAGGACCGCGTTGGCCTCTTCCATGCTGTGGGCGATGCCGGAACGCGGGCACGCCAGGCCGATGGATTTCATCGCCTTGTCGAAACGCGAACGGTCTTCAGCCTTGTCGATGGTATCGGCATTGGCACCGATCATCTCAACGCCGAACTTCTCGAGAACGCCTTCGCGCTCCAGATCCAGTGCGCAGTTCAGAGCGGTCTGGCCACCCATGGTCGGCAGTACGGCGTCCGGACGCTCTTTTTCGATGATCTTGGCCACGGTCTGCCACTTGATCGGCTCGATATAGGTGGCGTCGGCCATGTCCGGGTCGGTCATGATGGTGGCCGGGTTGGAGTTCACCAGGATGACGCGGTAACCCTCTTCGCGCAGGGCTTTGCAGGCCTGGGCGCCGGAATAGTCGAATTCGCAGGCCTGGCCGATCACGATCGGGCCAGCGCCGAGAATCAGGATGCTTTTAATGTCTGTACGTTTTGGCATGGTTTGTCACTCAAATCCGCAGGTCAGTCGGCAAGCCGTCTTGATCGATTTCTGAAGTCCCGAGGGGGCCGCCGGAACCGGGGCCGCCCTCGAGGGCTTCTCTCTACAGTCTCAAGGCGAACGCTTAGCGTCGCTTGGCCATCTCGTTGATGAAGCGGTCGAACAGTGGCGCGACATCGTTCGGGCCGGGGCTCGCTTCAGGGTGACCCTGGAAGCTGAACGCGCTCTTGTCGGTGCGCTCGATGCCTTGCAGGGTGCCGTCGAACAGCGATTTGTGGATCGCGCGCACGTTGGCTGGCAGGGTGGCTTCGTCTACCGCAAAACCGTGGTTCTGACTGGTAATCATCACCACGCCTGTGTCCAGATCCTGCACCGGGTGGTTGGCACCGTGGTGGCCGTGGCCCATTTTCAGGGTCTTGGCGCCGGAGGCCAGAGCCAGCAGTTGGTGGCCGAGGCAGATGCCGAATACCGGCGTCTCGGTTTCCAGGACTTCCTTGATTGCCTGGATCGCGTAGTCGCATGGCTCCGGGTCACCAGGACCGTTGGACAGGAACACGCCGTCCGGCTTCAGCGCCAGCACATCGGCGGCTGGAGTCTGCGCAGGCACTACGGTGACGCGGCAGCCGCGCTCGACCAGCATGCGCAGGATGTTGACCTTGACGCCGTAGTCGTAAGCGACCACGTGATATGGCAGCTCGGAAGCCTCGATGGTCGCGTGGCTGTCGGTTTTCAGATCCCAGACAGTCGAACGCCATTCGTATTGGGTCTTGGTGCTGACGACTTTCGCCAGGTCCATGCCCTTCAGGCCCGGGAAGCCTTGCGCAGCGGCGATGGCCGCTTCTTCGGAGATGTTGTCGCCGGCCATGATGCAGCCGTTCTGAGCGCCTTTTTCACGCAGGATGCGGGTCAGGCGACGGGTGTCGATACCGGCGATTGCCACAACATTGTTGGCTTTCAGGTAATCGGACAGGGACATCGTGTTACGCCAGTTGCTCGCTACCAGCGGCAGGTCACGGATGACCAGGCCAGCGGACCAGACGCGGTCGGACTCGGCGTCTTCCGGCGTGGTGCCGGTGTTGCCGATGTGCGGATAAGTCAGGGTAACGATCTGTTGGGCGTAGGAAGGATCGGTAAGGATTTCCTGATAGCCGGTCATTGCGGTGTTGAACACCACCTCACCAACGGTCTGACCGTCGGCTCCAATGGCTTCGCCGCGAAAAATGCTGCCATCAGCAAGGGCGAGTATGGCTGGCTTAGTCAAGAAGACCTCCCGTAAATAACGCATGAAAGGGCAATCGCAGGTTGTAAAAAAGCGGAGTGACGTATGGACACGTCACCCCGCTTCTTCACTGAAATTATTCTGCGCGCTTTTAGTGGACACACTAAAGCTGTAGCTTACAGAAAAGGGCGTTTTTGGTCCACCGCTAAAGAGCCTTAAAGGCCGGAGAATGCGACAGGTCGTCGCCAAGCGGTAAAAACCGGCGCAAAACGGGACGTTTGCGCCGGGTTCAGCAACGACTCAACGCAGGTCGAGTACGTCTTGCATGTCGTACAGGCCCGGCTCGCGACCGTCCAGCCACAGCGCCGCACGCACCGCGCCCTTGGCGAAGGTCATGCGGCTCGATGCCTTGTGGGTGATCTCGACGCGCTCGCCATCGGCAGCGAACAGCACGGTGTGATCACCAACGATGTCGCCAGCACGCACGGTGGCGAAACCAATGGTTTCACGCTCACGCGCACCGGTCTGGCCTTCACGACCGTAGACCGCGACCTTCTTCAGATCACGCCCCAGGGCATCGGCAATCACTTCACCCATGCGCACCGCTGTACCGGACGGAGCATCGACCTTGTGCCGGTGATGGGCTTCCATGATCTCGATATCGACATCGTCGCCCAGCACGCGCGCAGCGGTGTCGAGCAATTTCAGGCAGAGGTTGACGCCAACGCTGAAGTTGGCGGCGAAGACGATCGGAATGTCCTTACCCGCCTCGGCCAGCAATTGCTTCTCTTCAACACTGAAACCCGTGGTGCCGATGATCATCGCTTTGCCGTGTTTGCGGCAGAACGCGAGATTTTTCAGGGTCACGGTCGGGTGAGTGAAGTCGATCAACACATCGAACTCTTCAACCACACGATCCAGATCACCGGACAGCGGCACGCCGATACGGCCCAGCGCTGCCAGCTCACCGGCATCCGCGCCAACCAGCGTGCTGTCGGGACGATCGACCGCCGCCGTCAGACCGGCGCCCGGCGTCTGCTGCACCGCTTCAATCAGGGTCTTGCCCATGCGCCCGGCGGCGCCCATCACTGCAATACGTCGCATGCCGACTCCTTACAAATCGCCGAAGAAACGCTTCACACCGTCGAACCAACCGGTGGTTTTCGGCGAGTGGCTGTTGTCGTCGGCCAGGGAACTGCGGAATTCTTCCAGCAGTTCACGCTGACGACGGTTGAGGTTGACCGGCGTTTCCACAGCGACACGGCACATCAGGTCGCCGGCACCGCCGCCACGCACTGGCGCAACGCCTTTGCCGCGTACGCGAAACTGCTTGCCGGTCTGCGTGCCTTCGGGGATTTTCAGCTTGACGCGACCGTCGAGGGTCGGAATTTCCAGCTCGCCGCCCAGTGCAGCGTCGACGAAGCTGATCGGCACTTCGCAGAACAGATGCTTGCCGTCACGCTGGAAGATGTCGTGTTCGCGCACATTGATCACAACGTACAGGTCGCCAGTCGGCCCGCCCTGAGTACCCGCCTCGCCTTCGCCGGACAGACGAATGCGGTCGCCAGTATCAACACCGGCAGGCACTTTGACCGACAGGGTTTTGTACTCTTCGACACGACCGTCGCCGTGGCAGGAGTCGCACGGATCGGAAATGATCTTGCCCTGGCCATGGCAGCGCGGGCAGGTCTGCTGCACCGAGAAGAAGCCCTGCTGCATGCGCACCTGACCGATGCCGCCGCAGGTCGGGCACGTCGTCGGCGACGAGCCTTTCTTGGCGCCGGAACCATCGCACGGTTTGCAGTTGACCAGTGTCGGAACGCGGATATTCACCGACGTACCGCGCACCGCTTCTTCCAGATTCAGCTCCAGGGTGTAGCGCAGATCGCTGCCACGCTGAGCGCCGCCACGGGCACCGCCGCGACCGCCACCGAAGAAATCACTGAAGACATCGCCGAAGATGTCCGAAAAGTTCTGGCCACCGAAACCGGCACCGCCGCCGCCCATGCTCGGATCGACGCCAGCATGACCGTACTGGTCGTATGCCGCGCGTTTGCTGGCGTCGGACAACACTTCATAGGCCTCGTTGGCCTCTTTGAATGCTTCTTCCGAAGCTTTGTCGCCGGGATTACGGTCGGGGTGGTGCTTCATGGCCAGACGGCGATAGGCCTTCTTCAGGTCCGCTTCGCTCGTGCCCCGCTCGACACCCAATACTTCGTAATAGTCACGCTTTGCCATAAGTTCTTTGCACTCTTAAGGACGTTCGGCAAACCCCTCCTGAGCCTCGCCAAACTCGTTGAGCCCCCATTAAGGCCCGGACCCAACTCACGTCAATTCAACGATCCTGGTCTTGATTGATGCGGTATCTGCGGCGCGAAAAGCAGGAGCATTCCCGGCCATACCGCTAGCATCCGAACGGTGTCGCATGCTGTAAAAATTCACGTATTCCAGATACGCCAACGCGGGAGGCAAGCTCCCGCGCGGCGACATCCTACCAGTCACCGCCGCAAGGCAGTCAACCGGGCGACCAACAACTTACTTGTGGTCTTTGACTTCTTCGAACTCGGCGTCGACAACATCGTCAGCCTTCTCAGCCGATTCGCCTTGCGGGGCCGCGCCATCAGCTGGCTGAGCCTGTTCGGCGTACATCTTCTGAGCAACCGGAGCGGAGACTTTCGACAGCTCTTCAACCTTGGCTTCGATGGCAGCCTTGTCGTCGCCTTTGACGGCGGCTTCCAGCGCAACCACAGCAGCTTCGATTGCAGTCTTCTCTTCGGCGGTGACCTTGTCGCCCGCGTCAGCGATCATCTTGCGAGTCGAGTGCACCAGTGCGTCACCCTGGTTACGGGCAGCGGCCAGCTCTTCGAACTTGCGGTCTTCCTCGGCATTCGCCTCGGCGTCACGCACCATGCGCTCGATTTCTTCGTCGGACAGACCGGAGTTGGCCTTGATCACGATCGACTGGGTCTTGCCGGTAGCCTTGTCTTTCGCGCCGACGTGCAGGATGCCGTTGGCGTCGATGTCGAAGGTCACTTCGATCTGCGGCACGCCACGTGGAGCTGGTGGAATGTCGGCCAGGTCGAACTTGCCCAGCGATTTGTTCTGTGCGGCTTGCTTGCGCTCACCTTGCAGAACGTGAATGGTCACAGCGCCCTGGTTGTCGTCGGCAGTCGAGAACACTTGCGATTTCTTGGTAGGAATCGTGGTGTTTTTCTCGATCAGCGCGGTCATCACGCCACCCATGGTTTCGATACCCAGGGTCAGCGGGCTGACGTCGAGCAGCAGTACGTCTTTCACGTCACCGGCCAGAACAGCGCCCTGAATCGCAGCACCCATGGCAACAGCTTCGTCCGGGTTGACGTCTTTACGTGCTTCTTTACCGAAGAAATCGGTAACCAGCTTCTGTACCAGCGGCATACGAGTCTGACCACCGACCAGAATCACGTCGTTGATCGCGCTGACGTCGATACCGGCGTCTTTCATGGCAATGCGGCAAGGTTCGATGGTGCGCTGAACCAGGTCTTCAACCAGTGCTTCGAGCTTGGCACGCGAGATCTTCACGTTCAGGTGCTTAGGACCGGTCGCGTCTGCAGTGATGTACGGCAGGTTGACGTCGGTCGACTGAGCGGACGACAGCTCGATCTTGGCTTTCTCAGCGGCTTCTTTCAGACGCTGCATCGCCAGCGGGTCACCTTTGAGGTTCATGCCGCTTTCTTTCTTGAATTCGTCAACGAGGTAGTCGATCAGACGAATGTCGAAGTCTTCACCGCCGAGGAAGGTGTCACCGTTGGTGGCCAACACTTCGAACTGGTGCTCACCGTCAACTTCAGCGATCTCGATCACGGAAACGTCGAAGGTACCGCCACCCAGGTCATAAACGATCACGGTGTGATCGCCCTTGGCCTTGTCCATACCGTAAGCCAGAGCGGCTGCGGTTGGTTCGTTGATGATACGTTTTACGTCCAGACCCGCGATGCGGCCGGCGTCTTTGGTGGCCTGACGCTGGCTGTCATTGAAGTAAGCCGGAACGGTGATCACCGCTTCGGTCACTGCCTCGCCGAGGTAGTCTTCGGCGGTCTTCTTCATCTTCTTCAGAATTTCAGCCGAGATTTGTGGCGGTGCCATTTTCTGGCCGTTCACTTCTACCCAGGCGTCGTTGTTGTCAGCCTTGACGATCTTGTAAGGGACCATCTGGATATCTTTCTGCACAACTTCTTCGTCGAAACGACGACCGATCAGACGCTTTACCGCGTACAGGGTGTTGTGCGGGTTGGTTACAGCCTGACGCTTGGCCGACTGACCTACCAGAATTTCGCCATCGTTGGCGTAAGCGATGATCGACGGCGTGGTACGCGCGCCTTCAGCGTTTTCAATAACTTTGGCTTTGCCGTTTTCCAGCACGGAGACGCAGGAGTTGGTAGTCCCCAGGTCGATACCGATAATTTTGCCCATGTTCACTCTCCCGAAACTTTGGATTTTGTTGCCGCAGCAGTGGTGGCTGACTGCGGTAGCACTTAAACGCTTGACTTCTAAATGGGGGCCTTGCGGCTAATTTCAAGCCTGCTCGTCAATCGAAGGCGAAACCGGTGCCGGCGCCTTGCTGACCACGACCATCGCCGGGCGCAGCAGGCGACCATTGAGCTGGTAGCCCTTCTGGAAAACCTTCAACACGCTGTTCGGCTCGACGTCGGCACTTTCCTGCATGGCCATCGCCTGATGGTGAACGGCGTTGAACGGTTCGCCATGCGGATCGATCGCTTCAAGCTGGTAGCGCTTGAGGGTGTCGTGGAACATTTTCAGGGTCAGCTCGATACCTTCGCGCATCGGGCGGATGCTTTCGTCGTCCGGGCTCGACAGCTCAAGGCCGCGCTCCAGGCTGTCGACGATCGGCAGCAGGTCGCTGGCGAATTTTTCCAGGGCAAACTTGTGCGCCTTCTCGACGTCCTGCTCGGCACGGCGGCGAACGTTCTGCAGATCGGCAGCAACACGCAGAGACTGATCCTGCGCGGCGGCCAATTGCTCTTCGAGCACTTGCACACGGGTCGCCAGGTCGTCACCCGAACCTTCGGGCGCCTGATTGGCTTCTGGGTTTTGCGTATCTACTGTCTGTTCGTCAGCCATAGAATTCTCCTTTCAATTTCGTCCGCGAGCCTGACTCGCGCTTCTGCCCCGATATATGGGGCCGCAAAATCAGGCTTCAAGGGCTGAAAACAATTGTCCCTACAAAAAAGTGCTGAATACTCATTCTTGAATGCGCTAAGAAAACTCTCTGATCAAGCAAATCGAGCTAAGGGCGGGCATTGTCAGGCCTGAACAAAACACTGTATAAATAACCAGACCTCAAGCCTGGGAGCTGCCTTTATGCTGGTGCACCTGTCCGTACATAACTACGCCATCGTTGAACATCTCGATCTCGAACTTGATCGCGGGATGAGCGTGATCACAGGGGAAACCGGCGCCGGCAAGTCGATCATGCTCGACGCCCTGGGCCTCACCCTGGGTGATCGCGCCGACAGCGGCGTGGTTCGCCCGGGCGCTGACAAAGCCGACATTCTTGCCACCTTCGATCTTGCTGATATCCCCGAAGCCAGCGCCTGGCTGGCCGAGCGCGATCTGGAAAACGACGGGCCGTGCATCCTGCGCCGGGTCATCACCTCGGAAGGTCGTTCGCGCGGTTATATCAACGGCACGCCCTGCCCGCTTGGCGACCTCAAAGCCCTCGGCGAGCTGCTGATCGACATACACAGCCAGCACGAACATCAATCGCTGCTGAAAACCGACACCCATCGCCGCCTGCTCGACGAATACGCCGGCGCGACCGATCTGGCGCGTCAGGTGCAACTGGCCGCACAGCGCTGGCGCCAGACTCGCCAGGAACTGGAGCGCCTTTCCAACTCTGGCGACGAACAACGCGCACGCCATCAACTGCTCAGCTATCAGCTCGAAGAACTGGAAAACCTCGGTCTCGGCGAAAACGAACTGGAGCAACTGGAGCAGGAACACAAGAACCTGACCAACGCCGAAACCCTGCTGGGCATTTGTCGGCAAGTGGTCGAGCAGTGCAGCGAAAGCGATTCCGGGAATGTGCTGAATGCGCTGACCGCCAGCCTCAATCGACTTTCCAGCGTGAACAGTTCGGTGGGTGCGCTGGGTGAAGCCAGCAGTCTGCTGACCAGCGCACAGATTCAGGTGGAAGAAGCGGTTGGTGAGCTCAATCGCTTCCTCGACAATTTCGATGCCGACCCGGCTCGCCTGCAATACCTCGAAGAGCGTCTCGACGCTATCTACACCTTGGCGCGCAAACACCGGATTCAACCGACCGAAGTCGGCGAGATGCAGCAGAAGCTGCTCGATGAAATCGAAACCCTCAATGCTAACGATGAATCCATCGAGCGCCTGGGCGAAGAACTGGCGTCCTACGCCCGCCACTATCAAGAGAAAGCGCGCGAGCTGAGCGACCTTCGTCATCAGGCGGCCGGCAGCCTCGCCAGTGCGGTGGAGCAGGAAATCCAGCGCCTGGGCATGCCTGGCGGCCGATTCACCATCGAACTGAAAGCCAACAGCAGCGACGAGTTGCTGCCGAATGGTCTGGAACAGGTCGAACTGCTGGTCAGCGCCAACCCCGGTCAACCGCTCAAGGCGCTGGCAAAAGTTGCCTCCGGTGGTGAGCTGTCGCGGATCAGTCTGGCGATTCAGGTCATTACCGCCCAGACCTCCCGCGTGCCGACCCTGGTGTTCGACGAAGTGGACGTAGGTATTGGCGGCCCGACTGCCGAGATTGTCGGCCAGTTACTGCGCCGTCTCGGTGATCGCGGCCAGGTCCTGACCGTGACGCACTTGCCGCAAGTGGCGGCGCAAGGGCATCAGCATCTGTTCGTGCACAAGGTTCGCGACGAGAAGGCGACTCACACCGCTGTCGCCAAGCTCACAAAGAACGAGCGCATCGAAGAAGTCGCGCGCATGCTCGGCGGCATCGATCTGACCAAGGAATCCCTGGCTCACGCGAAAAAAATGGTGGTGACCGCCAAGGCGTAACAAATAGTAGAAAGCACGAAGGCGACCCTTGGGTCGCCTTCGCTCGTTTCGCGAATGTGAAATTCGCGCGACATGCTTACTTTTTCTTGCGCACGTACAGCACTAGGTTGTGATCAACCATTTCGAAGCCATGCTTCTCGACGATCGATTTCTGAAGTTTTTCGATTTCTTCGTCGAAGAATTCGATCACTTCACCCGATTCCACGTTGACCATATGGTCATGGTGGCCACCGTCAGCCAGTTCGAAGACCGCGTGGCCGCCGTCGAAGTTGTGGCGGACCACTAGGCCGGCCGCTTCGAACTGGGTCAGAACACGGTAAACCGTGGCCAGACCAACGTCCTCACCAGCTTCCATCAACGCCTTGTAGACGTCCTCGGCACTCATGTGGCGCTGCTCGGTAGAGTCGAGCATTTGCAGGATCTTGACCCGTGGCAGGGTCACTTTGAGGCCGGCTTTGCGTAGTTCGCTATTTTCAACCATGGTCAGCTTTCTCGCGATGCTGCTTCGCAGCTTCTCTTAATGCGGGTATGATCGGCGTTTACGTTGTCCCAGCCAAGATAGTGGAAGTCGCCCACCGATGCAAAACACCAAGCTCTTGCTAACCAGTTTCACCTTTGTGGGACTGCTCGCACTCGCCGGTTGTTCATTCCCCGGGGTTTACAAAATCGACATCCAGCAGGGCAATGTCGTCACGCAGGACATGATAGACCAGTTACGCCCGGGAATGACCCGGCCGCAAGTACGGTTTATCATGGGCAACCCTCTGCTTGCCGACACGTTCCATGCCGATCGCTGGGATTATCTGTACAGCCTGCAACCGGGTGGCGGTGAACGCCAGCAGGAACGAATCAGCGTTATCTTCAATTCCAACGACCAACTTGTCAGCCTGTCCGGTGACTTCATGCCCGGCGTGAGCCGTGATGAAGCCATTCTCGGCAAGGACAGCGGTACTACCGTGACCGCGCCTGCTGAAAACGCCGACAAGCCAGAAGCTGAAAAACCAGCCAAACCAGGCTCCTTGCTGGATCAGATCCAGAAGGACGTCGATGGTGTGGAAACCGTACCGGTTCCGACGCCAGAGCCGCTGGACACCTCGCCGCAGTAATAGGCGAGGCAATAAAAAACCCGGACATTCCGGGTTTTTTATTGCCTGCAGTTTGGTCTGCTCAAGAATTGCGTGCTTTAGCCTCGGCAGCCTTGGCCGCGCGCAAGCGTCGAACTTCTTTGGGATCAGCCAGCAGCGGTCGATAAAGTTCGATCCGGTCGCCCGCCTGAACAGGGCGAGAATCCGCGTCAGCCACGACCTTGCCAAAAATCCCCAGCGGACACTCCGCCAGATTCAACTCAGGAAACTCTGCCGCGATGCCCGATTCGTGCACCGCAGCACGAACACTAACGCCCTCAGCAACGCTGATCGTACGCAGAACCTGGCGATCAACCGCCGCGTACGCGACTTCTATCTCGATCACCGGCTTAACCATGCATCTGCTTGGCGCGCTGGCAGAAAGCATCCACCAGCTGGTTAGCCGCCTGATTGAACAGCGGGCCCAACGTAGCGCGCACCAACGGCCCGGCATAATCGAACGACAGATCCAGACTGATCTTGCAGGCCTTTTCGTTCAGCGCCTTGAATACCCAGATGCCGTGCAACTGAGTGAACGGGCCTTCTTCAAGATTCATCTCGATCGACTGCCCCGGCACCAGCGTATTGCGCGTGACGAAATGCTGACTGAGGCCGCCCTTCGCTACGCCGACACTGGCGCGCATGTGTTCCGGGGAGCTTTCCAGCACTTCAGCCTCCGAGCACCACGGCAGAAACTCCGGGTACCGCGCGACGTCGTTGACCAGGTCGTAGAGAAACTGCGCCGGGTACGGCAGGAGCGCGGATCGTTGGATATGTGTCGTCATGTAAGCGTTACTTCCAGAGCTGAGCGGCAAAGACTACAAGAATGCCGATAGGCGCCACGTAGCGCATCAAGAACAGGGACAGAGCAAACAGAACCGGGTTACGGATGGACAATTCATCCCGCACCGCTTCACGCCCCATCACCCATCCCGCGAACAGCACGAAACACAAGCCACCGAGGGGCAACATGATCCGCGAGGTGAAGAAATCGATCACGCCGAAGAAGTCGAGACCGCTCTGCGCACCCCATTGATAGAGGCTGAACGCCCCGCCTTCGTTCACGAAAAACTTGGCTTCCTTCCAGATATTGAAAGAAAACACCGTGCCCAGACCAACGAACCAGCAGGTGAACGCAAGCCAGAACGTCACCCAGATGCGGCTGATTTTAGTGCGTTCAACCAGGTAAGCCACCATCGGTTCGAGTAGCGAAATAGCCGAACTCCAGGCAGCCACCGCGACCAGCACAAAGAACACCACGCCCATCAACTGGCCGAAAAAGACGTTACCAAAAGCAAACGGCAGGCTGACGAACATCAGCCCCGGGCCTTCGCTTGGGTTCAGGCCAGCAGCGAACACAATCGGAAACAGCGCCAGACCGGCCACCAGCGATACGAAAGTATCCAGCAGCGCGACACCGACCACCGTGCCCGACAGCGAGGTGTTCTTCGGCATGTAGGCGCCGTAGATCATGATCGAACCGACGCCGACGCTCAGCGAGAAGAACGCGTGCCCCATCGCTGGCAGCAGACCGTCGAGGACTTTTTCCGGGTGGAAGTCGAACATGAAATGCACGCCTTCCATGAAATGCCCGGTGGTCATGCTGTAGCCCAGCAGCACCAGAATCATCACGAACAGCAGCGGCATCATGATTCGCAGGCTGCGTTCAAGCCCGGCGACCACGCCTTTGGCGATCACGAAGGCCGACAGCAGCATGAAAATCGTGTGCCAAAGTGTCAGGCGCCATGGATTGGAGATGACATTGCCGAAATAGGCGCCGACCTGATCGGCCGTCGCGCCCTGGAAATCGCCACGGCCCATGTCGACGATGTAATCCAGCGACCAGCCGCCGACCACACTGTAGAAAGAAAGAATCAGCAGGGCCGTGATCATCCCGGCAAACGCGCCCCACGACCATTTCGCCGAGTGCCCGGCTTCCAGTGCCAACACCTTCAGGGCATTCGCCGGACTTTGCCGGGCGCGCCGGCCGATCAGGGTTTCCGCGAGCATGACCGGGACACCGATAAGCGCGATGCACGCCAGGAACATCAGCACAAAGGCACCGCCGCCGTAGACCCCGACCATGTAGGGGAACTTCCAGATACTACCCAGTCCCACGGCCGAACCGGTCGCGGCGAGTATGAATACCCAGCGGCTAGCCCAACTGCCGTGGACAGAAACCTTGTCTGTCGACATCGTTTATCACGCCCAAGCGTTAGAAAAAGAGGCCGCATTGTCCGGGATTCACTCAACCTGCTCAAGCACGCAGCAACACCGTAGCCGACAGCCGAACAACTCCATATAATGCCGCCCCTATGGCTAAACAGAAGAAACACCCAACAGGGACCATCGCGCAGAACAAAAAGGCGCGACACGATTACTTCATCGAGCACAAGTTCGAGGCTGGTCTGGTCCTGGCCGGCTGGGAAGTAAAAAGTCTGCGGGCGAGCAAGTTGCAGCTGGTCGACAGCTATGTGCTGCTCAAGGATGGCGAAGCATGGTTGCTCGGCAGCCACATCACGCCGTTGATGACCGCAAGCACTCACGTCATCGCCGACCCGGTGCGCACACGCAAACTGCTGCTCAACCGCCGCGAGCTGGACAAGCTCGCCGCCGCCGTGCAGCAAAAGGGTTATGCCTGCGTCTGCCTGTCCTGGTACTGGAGCAAGCACATGGTCAAGTGCGAGATCGCTCTGGGCAAGGGCAAGAAGGAATACGACAAGCGTGATACCGAGCGCGAGCGCGATGCCGGTCGTGAATTGCAGCGTGCGGTGCGCAACAAGGGCAAGGAAGATTAGTTTTCCACCCTGATCGCTCCCACGCTCTGCGTGGGAATGCATCCCGTGACGCTCCGCGTCACAATGCGGACGCAGAGCGTCCATTGCTGTATTCCCACGCAGAGCGTGGGAACGATCGTTTGCAGAACTAACTGACTACATCCCCTTGCGCCGCTCCGCCCGAGCCATGCGCTGCACCTCCTGACGTACCTCTTCCAGCACTTCCTGCACATACAGAATATGTCGGCTGGACACTTCCCGCGCCTGCTCGGCACGCCCTTCGATAATCGCCAGATACAATTCCCGATGCTGCGAGATCAGCATGTCGCGGGTTTCCGTGCGCTGTTTGTACATGCCGCCAATGTTGGTCACAACGTTGCGCTTGAGCAGATCGAACAAGCCGCGAATCGTATGCAGCAACACCGCGTTATGGCTGGCTTCGGCAATCGCCAGGTGAAACTTCGCATCCGCCGCGCCCTCTTCCGCCCGGCTGACTTCTTCGTGACGCGAGTAGCAATCCTGCAGCTCTTCGAACGCAGCGGTCAGGCGCTCGCGATCAACATCGGTGGCGCGCAATGCGGCGTAGTAGGCGCACGATGCCTCCAGGGTGTGGCGGAATTCGAGCAAATCACGTTGCGCTTCGGGATTGCTTTCAAGCAATTGCAGCAGTGGATCGCTGAACGTCGACCCCAGGCCTTCCACCACATAATTGCCGCCGCCCTGGCGACTGACCAGCAAGCCTTTGGCCGCCAGTTTCTGAATCGCCTCGCGCAACGACGGGCGTGATACGCCAAATTGTTCGGCCAGCGTGCGCTCGGCCGGCAACCGCTCGCCCGACTTCAGCGTGCCCTCAAGGATCATCCCTTCGAGGCGCTCGACAATATCGTCAGACAAACGGCGCTGACGTATCTGATCAAAGCCCATAACTCATTTCTCCACGATCCCGACCGCTCGCCGGGGTGTCTATTCTGGCCTATCCGCGCGCCGCCGACACCTGCCAGACACCACTTCGCCGAGGCGGATCAGTTGCGCTCTGCACCGCATCTTCGACGAAAGTTTCAGAGCGGCAAATTGACACACCGCCACCAAGGCTTTTACCCTAGCCGACAGCGCTTGTAAATTGGTCTTACCAATTATCCAAGATTGCTTACAGTGCCTGACCAACAACAATTAGGGGCCACCCCACCATGCAAACCTGGCAACAGCTCTACAGCCCGCTCGGCAGTCTTGGCGTCTCCGCTCTCGCGGCCGTCATTCCCATCGTGTTCTTCTTTCTTGCCCTGGCGGTGTTCCGTCTCAAAGGCCATGTGGCCGGCAGCATCACCCTCGCGCTATCGATTGCCGTGGCGATTTTCGCCTTCCAGATGCCAGTGGACATGGCCTTCGCCGCCGCTGGTTACGGTTTCGCTTATGGCCTGTGGCCGATTGCCTGGATCATTGTCGCAGCGGTGTTCCTCTACAAACTGACGGTAAAAAGCGGTCAGTTCGAGGTCATCCGCAGCTCGGTCCTGTCGATCACCGATGACCAGCGCTTGCAGGTGTTGCTGATCGGTTTCTGCTTCGGCGCATTTCTGGAAGGTGCTGCCGGATTCGGCGCGCCGGTCGCGATTACTGCCGCACTCCTTGTAGGACTGGGCTTCAATCCGCTGTACGCCGCCGGCCTGTGCCTGATCGCCAACACCGCGCCGGTGGCATTTGGCGCGCTGGGGATTCCGATCATCGTGGCGGGCCAGGTCACTGGCATCGACCCCTTCAAGATCGGCGCCATGACCGGTCGCCAGCTGCCACTGCTGTCGCTGTTCGTACCGTTCTGGCTGGTGTTCATGATGGACGGCCTGCGCGGTGTGCGCGAAACCTGGCCGGCCGCGCTGGTGGCAGGTCTGAGTTTCGCCATCACCCAATACTTCACTTCCAACTTCATCGGCCCGGAACTGCCGGACATCACCTCGGCACTGGCCAGCCTGATTTCCCTGACCCTATTCCTCAAGGTCTGGCAACCACGTCGCGCCGCCGGCCAGCACATCGTTGGCGCCGTGTCCGCTTCGGTGGTCAGCGCCAGCGTCGGCGGTTTCGGCCAGAAGCGCACCACCGTGGCTTCGCCCTACAGCCTCGGGGAAATTTTCAAGGCGTGGTCGCCGTTCCTGATCCTCACTGTGCTGGTGACGATCTGGACGCTGAAGCCTTTCAAAGCCATGTTCGCTGCCGGCGGCTCGATGTACAGCTGGGTGTTCAACTTCGCGATTCCGCACCTTGATCAACTGGTGATCAAGACTGCGCCGATCGTGGCCAATCCGACTGCCATTCCAGCGGTGTTCAAGCTCGATCCGATTTCCGCCACCGGCACGGCGATTTTCTTCTCCGCGCTGATTTCGATGCTGGTGCTGAAGATCAATTTCAAAACTGGTCTGACCACTTTGAAAGAGACCTTCTACGAACTGCGCTGGCCAATCCTGTCGATCGGCATGGTGCTGGCGTTCGCCTTTGTCACCAACTACTCCGGCATGTCGTCGACCATGGCCCTGGTGCTGGCGGGTACTGGCGCCGCGTTCCCGTTCTTCTCGCCGTTCCTCGGTTGGCTGGGCGTGTTCCTCACCGGTTCGGATACGTCGTCGAACGCGCTGTTCAGTTCGTTGCAAGCGACCACCGCACACCAGATCGGCGTCAACGACACTTTGCTGGTGGCGGCCAATACCAGCGGCGGCGTGACCGGCAAGATGATCTCGCCGCAATCGATCGCCGTGGCCTGCGCCGCGACCGGTCTGGTCGGCAAGGAATCGGATCTGTTCCGCTTCACCCTCAAGCACAGCCTATTCTTTGCAACGATTGTCGGTTTGATCACCCTGGCTCAGGCCTACTGGTTCACCGGCATGCTGGTGCACTAAACCTACAAGAAAGACGGAAATAACCGACGCCGGCCCGTGATCCGGCGTCAGCAATTCACCACCGGGTCTGTAAGGCTGCTGAAAGCAATGCGCTTTATATTCGGCAGCCGCAGCAGACGGATAACCGGGCCCACCCGGAGACACGCCTGATGAGCGAGCTTTTTTACAACGCTGTGCCGAACGCGACCCGCGTGGCACCGCCACTGCCCGAACCTCGGCAATACCCCAGCGAGAAACCGTCGCGGGTCTACCTGTTCGGCACGTGTGTGGTCGACCTGTTCTACCCCGAAGCCGGGATGGACGCGATCCATCTGCTGGAGCGCGAAGGGATCCGGGTCGAGTATCCGCAAGGGCAGAGCTGCTGCGGCCAACCGGCCTACACCTCGGGTTACACCGAGCAGGCGCGGGCGGTAGCGCGCTCGCAATTGGCGTTGTTTGCCGGGGATTATCCGGTGGTGGTGCCCTCGGGTTCCTGCGCCGGCATGCTGCGCGAGCATTACGCCGACTTGTTCAAGGACGAGCCGGAAACGTTGAAACAGGTGCAGGCCCTTGCGGCTCGCACTTATGAACTGGCCGAGTTTCTGCTGTTCGTCTGCAAGGTGCAGCTCAAGGACAGCGGCGAACCGGTGAAAGTCACGCTGCACACCTCGTGTTCGGCACGCCGCGAAATGAACACCCACCTGCACGGCCGCGAGTTGTTGGCGCAGTTGAGCAATGTGGAACGGGTCAATCACGACCACGAAAGCGAATGCTGTGGCTTCGGTGGGACATTCAGCGTCCGTATGCCAGACATTTCCGGCGCGATGGTGGCTGACAAGACCCGTGCGTTGAAAGAATCCGGCGCCCACAAGGTACTGAGTGCCGACTGCGGCTGTTTGATGAACATCAACGGCGCGCTGGAGAAACAGCAGGAGGCGTTGCGCGGGCAACATCTGGCGAGCTTTCTCTGGCAGCGAACCGGAGGTGCGCAATGAGCACCTCAACGATTATTCCTACGATCGCCGTAGAAGAAGATTTCCGCACCCGGGCACACAACGCCTTGGGTGATCAGCAGCTGCGGAACAACTTCCGCACTGCCATGGATTCACTGATGACCAAGCGGGCAGCGGCTTTCAGCGATGCCCACGAAAGAGAACACTTGCGCGCACTAGGCAATTCGATCAAGGCCCGCGCGCTGTCCAAGTTGCCCGACCTGCTCGAGCAACTGGAACAGAACCTGACCCGCAACGGTGTGACAGTGCACTGGGCGGAAACGGTGGACGAGGCCAATGGCATCGTCTTATCGATCATCCGCGCTCACGAGGCGCGGCAAGTGATCAAGGGCAAATCGATGGTCAGCGAAGAGATGGAGATGAACCATTTCCTCGAGGCTCGGGACATTGAATGTCTGGAGTCCGACATGGGGGAGTACATCGTCCAGCTCGACCACGAGAAGCCTTCACACATCATTATGCCGGCGATCCACAAGAATGCCGGCCAGGTCGCGTCCTTGTTCCACGACAAACTTGGCGTGGAATACACCAAGGACGTTGACCAACTCATTCAGATCGGTCGCAGGGTCCTGCGGCAGAAATTCTTCGAAGCCGACATCGGCGTCTCCGGCGTCAACTTCGCCGTGGCCGAAACCGGCACCCTGCTGCTGGTGGAAAACGAAGGCAACGGGCGCATGACCACCACCGTTCCCCCGGTGCACATCGCCGTCACCGGCATCGAAAAAGTCGTCGAAAACCTGCGCGACGTGGTGCCGCTGCTGTCACTGCTGACGCGCTCGGCGCTGGGCATTCCGATCACCACCTACGTCAACATGATCTCCGGCCCGCGCAAGGAACATGAACTCGACGGCCCGCGAGAAGTGCACCTGGTGCTGCTCGACAACGGTCGCAGCCAGGCCTTCGCCGACAGTGAATTGCGCCAGACCCTGAACTGCATCCGCTGCGGCGCCTGCATGAATCATTGCCCGGTGTACACCCGCGTCGGCGGCCACACCTATAGCGAGGTCTACCCAGGACCGATCGGCAAGATCATCACCCCGCACATGGTCGGTCTGGCCAAGGTTCCGGACCACCCGAGCGCGTCCTCACTGTGCGGCGCCTGCGGTGAAGTCTGCCCGGTGAAGATTCCGATCCCGGCCATCCTGCGCCGTCTGCGCGAGGAAAACGTCAAAGCCCCGGACGCACCGAATCAGGTGATGCGCGGCCAGGGCAGCAAATATTCGCGCAAGGAGCGCTTCATCTGGAACGCCTGGGCCAGACTCAACAGCTCGCCGACGCTGTACCGCTTGTTCGCTTTTTTCGCCACGCGCCTGCGCGCCCTTACGCCGAGCAATGTCGGTCCATGGACGCAAAACCACAGCGCGCCAAAACCCGCCGCGCGTTCGTTGCATGACATGGCCCGCGAGCATCTGGCCAAACAGGGAGAGCGTCGATGAGCGCCAAGCAAAATATCCTCGGCAAACTGCGGAAAAGTCTGACCGGCACCACGCCAATCGCCGACAACTTCGACGTCGATCTGGTCACCCAGCCTTACACCTACAGCGCCGAGCAACGCATCCCGCAACTGCGCAAACTGATGGAGGCGGTGCACACCGAAATCCATCTGACCTCGGGCGCCGAGTGGCCGGCATTACTGGCGCAACTGCTGCGTGACCGCCAATTGCCGAGCCTGCTGATCGCACCGACTACACCGCACGGGCAACGCATCACACAGCACTGGGCGAACAATCCCGAGCTGCCAGCACTGAAGTCCTACGACCGGCCGATGGAAGAGTGGAAAGCCGAACTGTTCAACGACACCCCGGCCAGCCTCACCGGCACCCTCGGTGCCATCGCCGCGACCGGCAGCCTGATTATCTGGCCTACCCGTGAGGAACCGCGCTTGATGAGCCTGGTGCCGCCGGTGCATTTCGCCCTGCTCAAGGCCAGCGAAATCCGCGACAACTTCTATCAGGTGCAAGAGGAATTCGAATGGGCGCAAGGCATGCCGACCAACGCGCTGCTGGTCTCCGGCCCGTCAAAAACCGCCGATATTGAACAGGTGCTGGCGTATGGCGCGCATGGCCCGAAAGATCTGGTCGTGCTGATTCTGGAGGATCAATGAGTCTTCCTGCTGCTTTCCTGCGTGATGCCGAGCAACTGATTCCAGCAGACCGGCGCTTCGACGATCCGCTGTCGACCCTGGCCTTTGGCACCGACGCCAGTTTCTATCGACTGATTCCGAAACTGGTGATCCGCGTCGAGTCTGAAGACGAAGTGGTGGCGCTGCTGCAACTGGCCCAGCGCGACAAGGTGCCGGTCACCTTCCGCGCTGCCGGCACCAGCCTGTCCGGGCAGGCGATCAGCGATTCCGTGCTGATCGTGCTTGGGGATAACTGGAACGCCCGCGAGATTCGCGGTCAAGGCACGCAGATCCGCCTGCAACCGGGCGTGATCGGCGCGCAGGCCAACGCCTGGCTGGCGCCGTTCGGGCGCAAGATCGGCCCGGACCCGGCGTCGATCAATGCCTGCAAGATCGGCGGCATCGTCGCCAACAACGCCAGCGGCATGTGCTGTGGCACTGCGCAGAATACCTATCACACCTTGGCCGGGATTCGCTTGGTGCTGGCCGACGGCACGCGCCTCGACAGCGAAGACCCTGCCAGCGTCGCGGCATTTCGCTCCAGCCACGGCGACCTGCTCGAACGCTTGGCGACATTAGGCCGCGAGACCCGCGCCAACGCCGAACTGGCCGCACGAATTCGCCACAAATACCGTCTGAAAAATACCACCGGCCTGTCGCTGAATGCCCTGGTGGATTTCGACGAGCCTGTGGATATCCTGAGCCACCTGCTGGTCGGCTCCGAAGGCACGCTCGGCTTCATCAGCGCGGTGACTTACGACACCGTCATCGATCACCCGAACAAGGCCTCGGCGCTGATTGTGTTCCCCGATGTCGAGACTTGCTGCAACGCGGTGACCGTGCTGAAAAGCCAACCGGTGTCAGCGGTGGAGTTGCTCGACCGACGCAGTCTGCGCTCGGTGCAGGACAAAAAAGGCATGCCCGCTTTCGTACAGCTTCTGTCGGAAAATGCCTGCGCGCTGCTCATCGAATCCCGCGCCGCTTCGTCGACATTGCTGCAGGAACAACGGGCACAAATCATGGCGTCCCTGCGCGATTTCCCCGTCGAGAAGCAGGTCGACTTCACCGAAGATCCGGTGGAAAACGCCCGCCTCTGGGCCATCCGCAAAGACACCTTCCCCGCCGTCGGCGCCGTGCGCAAAACCGGCACCACGGTGATTATCGAAGACGTGACCTTCCCGGTCGAACAACTGGCCATCGGCGTCAATCGCCTGATCGAGCTGTTCGACAAACATGCCTACGACGAAGCGATCCTTTTCGGACACGCACTGGAAGGCAATCTGCACTTCGTCTTCACCCAAGGCTTCAACAGCCCGGCAGAAATCGCACGCTACCAAGCGTTCATGGACGATGTCGCGCAACTGGTCGCCGTGGAGTTCGGCGGCTCGCTGAAGGCCGAACACGGCACCGGGCGCAACATGGCGCCGTTCGTGGAGCTGGAATGTGGCAGCGACGCCTATCAACTGATGTGGCAGCTCAAACGCCTGCTCGACCCCAACGGCATTCTCAATCCGGACGTGGTGCTCAGCGAAGATCCGCAGATCCACCTCAAGCACCTGAAACCGCTGCCGGCGGCGGACGAGATTGTGGATAAGTGCATCGAGTGCGGTTTCTGCGAACCGGTCTGCCCATCGAAAGGCCTGACCTTGAGCCCGCGCCAGCGCATCGTCATCTGGCGCGATATCCAGGCGAAAAAACGCGCCGGCGTCGACACCACCGAACTGGAAAAAGCCTACGACTACCAAGGCATCGACACCTGCGCCGCGACCGGCCTGTGCGCGCAACGCTGCCCTGTAGGCATCAACACCGGCGAACTGGTGAAAAAGCTCCGTGGCCGACACGCCACGCATCAGAAAACCGCTGACTGGATCGAAGGAAATTTCGCCAAGACCCTGCAAGGCGCGCGCTTCACCCTGCACGTCGCCAACGGTGCGCGGATGATGCTCGGCGCACCGCGTCTGGCGAAGTTGTCGGCGACGCTGACGCGCTTGTCCAAAGGCCAGGTGCCGTTGTGGACCAACGCCATGCCCCAGCCGGAAAAAGCCATTCGCTTCAGCCCGAGCGTTTCGGACGAGCGCCCGCGTGTGGTTTATCTGGCAGCTTGCGTATCGCGGGTCATGGGCCCGGCGGCGGGCGACAAAGAACAGATGTCGCTGTACGACAAAACCCGCGGCCTGCTGGAAAAAGCCGGATACCAGGTAGTCTTTCCCGACAATCAGGACAACCTCTGCTGCGGTCAGCCGTTTGCCTCCAAAGGCTACGCCGAACAGGCCGAACACAAACGTCAGGAGCTGATCAGCGCCCTGCTCCACGCCAGTCGCGGCGGCCTTGACCCGATCTATTGCGACACCAGCCCGTGTACGCTGCGACTGGTTCAGGACATCGGCGAAACGCGACTGGATCTGTACGATCCGGTGCGCTTCATTCGTACGCATCTGCTGGATCGTCTGGACTTCACACCCCAGGAAGCACCGATTGCCGTGCACGTGACCTGCAGCACTCAGCACCTGGGCGAAAGCCAGACGCTGATCGATCTGGCGCGCAAATGCAGCAACACCGTGGTGATTCCCGAAGGCATACATTGCTGCGGATTCGCCGGCGACAAAGGCTTCACCACACCGGAGTTGAACAGCCATTCACTGCGTACGCTCAAGGACGCCGTGCAGCACTGCAGCGAGGGGATTTCCACCAGCCGCACCTGCGAAATCGGCCTGACCCAGCACGGTGGCATCGACTACCACGGGCTGGTTTATCTGGTGGATCGGGTGACACGCGCGAAGGCTGTCTGAAAAAAAATAGAACTCTTGAGCGAGACGGCAATCCACAGAACAGGCCCCGACAAATCGGGGCTTTTCCTCCATTCGGTGGCTCGCCCAGCGGTCAGCGAAGCCTGGATCCCTCAGTTCAAGGAGATACACATGAAGCGTTCTGTACTGTTAGGTCTGTTCGTTACTGCCTCGATGATGGCGTCCACTTCGTTCGCTGCAGACAAGCCTGCCGATCTGTGCGATGCCAATATCCAGACGATCAACAACGCCAAAGGGCAGTTGTCGGCGAATCCGGAATTGAGCCAGCGCGCCGAAACCAGCGTGAGCAAGGCCCAAGCGCTGAAAGCCGAAGGCAAAATCGACGACTGCGTTGCCGAAACTTCGCAAACCATCGTAGAACTGCGTAAATCGACCGGCACCAACAACTGATCCATGCTGACGGGCCAACCTGCGGGTTGGCCTCGTCGGCAGATTGACGTACACTGTGCACGCTTGTTGCCCGATCAGATTCACAGGGCAATGAGTTCGGGGCCGTTTAGGATTCGACGCCGGTTGCGAAACTCTAGGTGCATGCCGACTTGGTAACAGAAGTCGTAAATCCACTGTTGCAACTACTTATAGTTGCCAATGACGACCAATACGGTGTTGCTCTCGCTGCTTAATTGCAGCTGACAATGCTCCTGGTACCTTCGGGTCCAGCAATCATCAGGGGATGTCTGTAAACCCGAAATGATTGTCATATAGAACAGAATCGCCGTGCAGTACGTTGTGGACGAAGCGGCTAAAACTTACACAACTCGCCCAAAGCACCCTGCCCGTCGGGTCGCTGAGGGTTAACTTAATAGACACGGCTACGCATGTAGTACCGACAGCGGAGTACTGGCGGACGGGGGTTCAAATCCCCCCGGCTCCACCAAATAGCAATCTAGACCTGTCTCAGACAGTCTACGAAACACCCCAAGAAGCCCGCCCTGTGCGGGCTTTCTTGTTTCTGGCTATCCGTCCCTGTCTACCCCTACCCCAGCATGCGCTGTATCCTCCCGTGTACCACGGATGTAAATTGAAACTGATGGGTACAAGGAAATGAAGCGCACTGAAATCAAACGTCGTCCTCTAGCAGACACGGTCGTAGCGACTCTGGAACCCGACTCCAAGGAGTATCGCGAGCACGATGGAAACAACGTGTATCTCCGAGTGCGGCCCGATGGCAAAAAGTCATGGCAGCTTCGATACAAGAAGGCTGACGGTAAGTGGTCCTGGATAGGGCTAGGCAGTTACCCGGCAGTTACTGGATCTGCTGCACGACAGAAAGCGACCGAACTGCGGGCTAGTACAGTTGAAGGGAGCAACCCCTTGGCAACGATGCGAGCCAAGAAAGCTGCGGAGTTGGAAAGCGCCAGTAATACCTTTGAGAAACTTGCTCGGGAGTGGTATGCGTCCAAACGAAAAGGCTGGACCAACGGCACCGCCGTTCGAACCATCGGCGCTTTAGAGCTTCACGTCTTCCCAGTTTTCGGAACGCGCTCCTATCGCGAGATCCTTCCGATGGAGTGGATGGACTTTCTTCGCTCGATGGAACGGAAAGGGATCATTGAGCAGACCAGCCGTGTACGGGGAATGTGTCGAGAGATATACGATCTTGCTAGGGTAACCGGCCGGGCAACCCACAATCCGTTGGAAGGCCTTCACAAATTTCTTCAGACGAAACCGGCGGAAAACTACGCCCATGTATCCCAACAAGAACTGCCTCCGCTGCTCCGAGCAATCCGATCGTATCCAAGTGCTATGGATATCCGTATCGGCCTGCATCTGCTTTCCATGCTGGCGTGTCGTCCATCCGAAATTCGGGAGGCTCGGTGGTCAGAATTCGACTTAAAAAAAGCGCTATGGACAATCCCGGCGGAGCGAATGAAACGTCGCCGAGAGCACCTAGTGCCACTTCCGCACCAAGCAGTAACTCTGCTGAAAGAGCTGTATGTTTTGACCGGCAGCTACCAGTTACTCTTCCCGGGCCGCAGCGACACAACCAAAGCACGCTCCAACACTGTCTTCCTA
>NZ_JAFGYL010000021.1:0-95001 GCF_017491835.1 Pseudomonas sp. 67(2021) | reverse complement strand
GGTCTGGGATCAGTTTGTCCATTGAAACGGCTCTCCAAAATCTGCGGTGCGACCCAATGCCATTCTCACGGGGCAAATGGTGGCAACTGTATGCGGGGTGAGAATACCGGTTATGGACACCCGGCCAGACCGAAGTCTGCCCGCACACAGCCGCCATGACACATTGCAGACAGCGGACAAGCTGGCGGCGATTATGCGTGCACAGATACTGGATGACCATAAGTAGCAGGGTTCTCACACCCGATCGCCGAAGATTCGACGACAGCCAGAGACTAGTGACCCGACGTCCGACGGACAACCTGAAAACCTTGTGGGAAGGTTCTGGTTATTTTGAAACAGATTTAAACGACTTCGAGTTATCGGCGGACCGACTGGCCTCATCGCGAGCAGGCTCACTCCTACAGAACAGCAAAAGCAAAAGCAAAGATCGCAGCCTTCGGCAGCTCTTACAGTTGGATCGCGTACCAATTAAGAACAGGTCGGCTGTCAGGCCGCCTTCGCGAGCAGGCTCGCTCCCACAGAAAGCAAAAGCAGCGCAGCTGCCCGCGGCGAAGCCGCACCACTCAACAATGAGCGCAAGCTCGAGTAGATTTTGATCTTGGAGCCCGTCGGCAGGCTGAGTGGAGGGATTGATCCGGGCGTGGGAGCGCAGCGACCGTCTGGCGCAGCCAGACACAGCGGAAGGAGGTGCAGCGAAGCAAACCGGAGCCGCTGCGCCAGGATCGATCCCGGAGCGAAGGAACCCCGAGCCCCAGCGAGCTGGCCGAACGTCAGGGCGAAGACCTTTTGGTTCCTTTTGGGGCGTTTGCCAAAAGGGACTCGCCGTAAGGGCGAAACCCTAAGAAGCCGTTACCGCAGCAACGGATATTCACCGATTAATGAGCCGTAACGCGCTGCCGCCCCGCCAAACTACCAGGAGAAAGCGCCAAAGCCAACTGCGTCCGATTATGCATATGCGTCAACCGCAACACCTGCGACACATACAGCTTCACCGTGTTCTCGGTAATCCCCAACTCACAGGCAATCTGATAATTGGTCTGCCCCTTGCCCACCAACCGCGCCACATCCAACTGCCGGGGCGACAACTGATTGAACACCGCCGGTATCTCCACAGACTCAGGCTCACCATCACTCACCACCGGCACGGGCGAGCGCCGTACCTTGTCCAGATCCTGATAAAGGTCATCAATCGACTCGGACAAAAACTGCAACTTCTGATTCAAATGCCCCAGATGCAGATTCTTCTGCCGCTCCTGCAAAGCCAGTTCCTGACGCTGCACACCCTCGAGCAACTCAGCCAGATCAATCGGCTTCTGATAGTAATCGGCAATCCCCGCGCGCAACGCCTTGATCACATCCTGCTTGTCAGCGCGCCCGGTGAGCATGATCGCCTCGAACACCCGCTGCTTGCCGGCCAGCCGCTGCAACGCCTGGATCAACTCGATGCCGTCCATGTCCGGCATGTGCAAATCACTCAGCACCAGACCGATGTCCGGGTCCGCCCGGAACAGCTCGATGGCTTCAAGACTCGAGTCGCACGGCACGCAACGGTAGCCACTGCTCTCGAGAAACTCACAGAGTTCTTCGACGATCAGCGGCTGATCATCGACCACGAGGATTTTTACCGAATTAGGCTTGTTCACGAACCACTCCATTTGCTCGGCCAACGCTGACGATTCCTGCACTTTGGTGGCGTATTCGCCTGAATTGAAAGTAGACCCACTTTCCGACTATGTACATAGGACTAGTGGCACCCCGCGATCAGATGATCCAGTACAGCGAAAGCACTACACCTACCCACACGAACGGCGCAAATGGCAGCTTTTTTGACTTGTCCGGGGCGAGATGACGCAGATGCGCTCTAAGCCCTTGACGCATATGAGGCCAGACTTTTGGCGCGAGCAGCAGCCACAGCACGCTGGACACGCCCGCGCCGATAAACGCGCCGAGAACGAATATGCCGTTCGTCGCAAGACCCAGGGCTGTCATTAATTTCACATCGCCGGCGCCCATGCGGCCGAGGAAATAACCCGGCAGCGTCAGCAGCAAAGCGATCAGGCAGCCCCAGCCACCTTGCGCCGCGTCGGCACCCAGCCAAGTAGTGCCAGTCGCCAACAACCAGACCAGCGCCAGCGCACCTACGCCCAAGGTCAACATGTTGGAAATTCGCCGCTGCCGGGCATCTTGCGCGGCGCAGATCGCCAGCCAGATCAGAACAAGAGAAATCTGCATCCGCTGAAAGCCGTCCGTTTTGCCTGATTGATTCTATGCTGATACTACGCAGTGACTGTCAGGGTAGACGCACGCATGAAAAACGGCTTTCGCAGGTCGCAAAAAGGTGCGGTGGCGATCGAATTCGCCTTGGTGTTCATCATCTTTTTCGCAGTGTTTTACGGGCTGGTCAGCTACGGCCTGCCCTTCGTGATGATGCAATCGTTCAACCAGGCCACCGCCGAGGCGGTGCGCCGCAGCGTTGCGGTCGACCCGACCACGCCGAACTATTCGACGGTGGTGGTCAACACCGCCAATGCCGCGCTGACCCAACAACTGCAATGGCTGCCCTCGGCCTTGAATCTGGTGGTCGGCACCGACACCAGTGCGGCGTACGACGCGGGGACTGGCACCCTGACCGTCAGCGTCAATTACCCGGTGAGCAAGCTCAATCAGATCATGCCGTTTCTGGTGTTGCCCGGGATCGGCACGGTGCCCAATCTGCCGACGCACCTGACCGCCCGCTCGAGCCTGCAATTTTGACCGCCGGCGATAAGTTTTTCGGGCGCTTGCTCATGCGCGCCCCCACCGCAGCTCACGACTTGCCGGACCATCTCGGCGCGCCGCCGATCGGCCTGCATTTTTATCTGGATGGCAACGGCGATGTGTTGCAGATCGCCGGCCCGCTGCGGCATTTGCTCGCCCAGCACAAACCTCAGGGTCAGCCGCTGCCGCTCAGCGCCTACCTGCTGCCGCACAGTCTGCTGACCATCGAAGGTCAGCCGCGAGACTGGCAAGGGCAATTGCTCGATCTGGATTTCAGCGGCCTGAATGATCAGCCGCTGCACCTTCGCGGCTGGGTGCAGCCGCTGGAGGATGGCTGGCGATTGCAGATGCTCGACATCGCCGACCTGTTGCTCGAACGTCAGCAAGCGCGCGACCGCGACGCCTGCCAGACCCTCGCCGCGCAGGTCAGCGATCGTCTGCGCACGTGCAGCCTGACGCGTCTGCCAACGGTGCTTGGCGAACAATTGCAGGCCATCGCCCAGCGCTGGCACATCCCCTGCCTCGCCGTGGCGTTGCTGGATGAACAGGCCCAGGGCTGGCAGATTCATCAACAGTTTCGCGGCCACGATGCCCCGCAACTGTGGGAGGACGGCCAGCCGCTGGGCACGCCGCTGGACAGCCTCAACGGCAGCGCGCCGCAACGCCTCGCCGGCCCGCAGGGCCGCTATGAACATTCGCGATTGCAGGCCACGTTCGGCAACGCCAACGGTTTCGCCGTGCCCTACAGCAATGACCAGGGCGTGGTCGCGTGGCTGCTCTGCGGGTTTTATACGGTCGACAACGTGGCGCCATGGCTGACCGATCGCGACTGGCTGACCCTGGCCGGTGCGCTGGCCGGGCCGCTGCTCAGCCGCTTGCGTGAGCAGCGCCATGTGCAATCGATGGAGCGTCTTGATTCCCTGCAAAACCTGCTCGGCACCGGCTGGTGGGAAATCAGTGCCGAAGAGCAGATTGCACTGGCGCCGACGCTGGCCTCGGCACTGAATCTCAGCGATCGCCTGCTGCCGGTAGAGGGCTGGCTGTCGCTGTTTCATCCCGCCGACCGCGACGAGTTGCGCAGCCGTTTGCGCGCCCTGCAACTTCAAGGAGAAGCGCTGACCCTGAGCGTGCGTCTGCACCGCGCGGAGGTCGGCGCAGCAGCGACGTGGTATCGGGTTCAGGGCCAGGTCAGCGGCACCGGTGAGCATCGGCGTCTGGTCGGGTTCATGCTCGACATCAGCGACATCCAGAATCAACAACAGCGCGCCGCTGCCGCCCATGCGCGGCTGGATAATCTGATTGCCAGTTCACCGGCGGTGATCTACGTGCAGCGCTATGCAGAAGGCGCGCTGATCCCGGCGTTTTTCAGCGCCAGCCTGCAACCCTTGCTGGGCTGGACGCTGGAAGATTGCGACACGACAGCGCTGGTCGAGCGCGTGCATCCAGACGACCGTGAACTGTATTTCCAGCGCAACCGCCAGCTGCTGCGCGAAGGCTCGGTGCGCGCGCGTTATCGCCTGCGCGACAACCGTGGCGAGTACCACTGGCTGCTCGATGAGGCAAAACTGCTGCGCAACGATCTCGGCCTGCCGGTCGAGGCGGTGGGCCTGTGGCTGGACGTCACCGACGCGACGCTTGCCGCCGAGCAGGTGCGGCAAAGCGAAGAGCGCTATCGGATTCTGGTCGAGGACTCGCCGGCGATGATCTGCCGTTATCGCCCGGACCTGACGCTGATCTTTGGCAACCGACCCTTGGCGACTTATCTGGAATGCACCCCGGAACAACTGCCCGGGGTTGATCTGGGTGGCTGGATGTCCGAAGAACAGCGCGGCGCTTTTGTGCAGCGCCTGAGCCAACTGACCCCGCAACAGCCAGTGAGTACAGCGGAAATCAGCCTGCAATTGCCCGGACGCGAACACGCCTGGTGGGTCTGGTCGGATCGCGGCGTGTTCGATGAGCAGGGACAGTTGATCGAAGTGCAAGCGGTGGGCCGCGACAACACCGAGGTGCGCCGCTCGCAACAGCAACTCACCCAAAGCGCGAAAATGGCCACCCTCGGCGAAATGGCCACCGGCCTTGCCCACGAGATCAATCAACCGCTGAACGTGATGCGCATGGCCATCGTCAACGTGCTCAAGCGCCTCGGCAACGGTGAGGTGCAGGTCGATTATCTGACCGACAAACTCAACCGCATCGACGCTCAGGTCCAACGCGCAGCGAAGGTGGTTGACCACATGCGTGTGTTCGGCCGGCGCTCGGAAATCGAACAACAGCTGTTCAACCCGGCCCAAGCCATCGAAGGCACCCTGTCGCTACTGGCCGAAGGCATGCGCGGCAAAGGTGTCGATCTGCGCATCAGTGAGACCGGTTTCGAGGCGCAGGTGCGCGGCTACGTCGATCAGTTGGAGCAGGTGCTGATCAATCTGATGGTCAACGCCCGCGACGCCCTGCTCGGCAAACGCGAGGGCGACTCAACGTTCAAGCCGTGGATTTCGATCTACGCCGAGCGCGACGAGGAAAGCGTGCGCCTGTGGGTCGAGGACAATGGCGGCGGTATCGATCCGCGTTTGCTGGAGCGGATCTTCGAGCCGTTCTTCACCACCAAGCCGATTGGCGTCGGCACCGGTCTGGGCCTGTCGGTGAGCTACGGCATCATCGCCAACATGGGCGGGCAATTGAGCGTGCGCAACTCCACAGAGGGCGCACGGTTCTGCATCGAATTGCCGATTGCCACGGATGATCAGATCACTAGATAAGCCTTGCCGGTCTGCCCGCAGGTCATGTTGGCGCCCACCTCGGTGTTCATCAGATTGATGCCCAGGCCTTTGAGCAAATTGTTCAACAACGGGTCGAGCAAGGGACTGATCAAACCGGTGACCACCGGCAACAAGCGGTTGCTGACGTCGCTGATCAACGAAGCCACACCGGTGACGATGGCGCCCAGCGGATTGCTACCCACGGGTTTGTAGACGATCAGGTTGATGCCGGACAGCGTGTTTGCCAGGCTGCCGACGATGTTGCTGGTCGGCGCGGCCGGCAGCACGCTCGGCGGCAGTTTCAGATTGGCCGGGGTGGCGAAGGGTGTGGTGCTGGAGAACAGCAGATTCTGCGTGGTCTGCGCGACGCTGGTGTCGAGTTTGATGGCGATGCCGCCCGCGCCGTACTGGACGCGGGAGGCGGCATCGCAACTGCCGATGCCGAGAATCCTGTGGCAGGTGATGATGCCGAGATCGACCAGCGGCAACGGCGCCACCGTTGGTTCGGCGACTGAAGAGAACGCCGTGACCGGATCAATCCTGCCGAGCTTGAGATCAGCCAGAGAGGTCATTGTGGTGGCGGTCAGGCTTTTGCTGCCGCTGTCGCCGGTCGGACAACGGTAATCGGTAACATAGCTTTTCGCCCCGCCGGCATCCAGCGCGATGTCGATCTGCGGTGAGGGCAGCAGCTTCGGATCGAGCTGCTGGCAGCCGGCACCCAACAGGCAGAACACTGAATTGAGTGTGTCCACCAGATTCAGGCTCAACAGCGCATTGAGCGTCGGCGTCAGCGTACCGACCAGGCCCAGCACCGCATTGGTCAGCCCCGTCACCCCCGTGAGCACCGGCAGATTCACCGACAGCAGCGTGCGCACCTGCGCAGTGCGCACATAAATCCGGTCCGGTCCCAACGGATCGGCCTTGGCCCGCGCGGGGTCGCCAATCGCCGAGAACTGCGGCGGTTCGATCACCTTCACCCGCACCGTGACACCGGCCAGCCCCAGCACGTTGACCGGCAAGGTCGCCGCCACCGCGCTCTTGCTGTTGGCCAGTTGCACCACGCCCTGCACCAGTTGCAGCAATTGCAGATTGGCATCCAGCCCCGCCGCCGTGGTGCCGGTTTGCAGCTGCAGGATCTCGCCGAGTCTGACCGGCGCCGCATTGATGGCGGCGGCCTGCAACTGGCCCAGCGCGGTGACCACTTGCGCGGTCGCACCGTTGAGTTGCACTACCGTCGCGGCGGCCTGAATCAACTGCGTCACGGTCGCTTGGGTGTTGAGCAATTGCGTGTAGTTGCCGGCACCGACGTTGAGGTCAATGGCCAGCTGATCGAGGTATTTGAGCAGGTTGATATCGGTGTGCAGCAAGCCGTCCCAGCCCACCGCCGTGAGGTTGACGTTGCCGCCGAGCAACCCGGAAAACAGCGAATTGAGGATGTTCGACTGCACCGTGTCGATGCTGGCGAGGGTGCTGCGAATATTCAGTTGGGCGACGGTCGGCTGCGGTTTCGCGGCAACTGCCGAAGCATTGAGCGTGGTATTGAGGCTGACCGGCGTGGCGCTGAACAGCGCCTGCACACCACCAGCAAAACTGCTGGTGACCGTACGACTGGCAGCGACTTTGACTGCGCTTGATTGCGTGGCATCGTCAGTGAAACTGCGCAAACCGCTGGCAGCGGTGGCCAGTGTGCCGCAAGTGGTGACGAGCGTATTGGCGGCATCGACCACGTAACCATTGCGCAGCGCACTTTGCCCGGCATAACTGGCGGCGGTCAGCCCGGGCAGGCAATTGCCGCCGCGACTGACCGCTTCGAGGGCGGCGGTATCCACCACCCGCTGTAGTTTGCGCTGTTCCATGTACAGGCGACCGCTATCGACCACCAGCAACATCATCACCAGCGCCAGACTCAGGGTGGCAGCCGCCATCAAGCCGATCGCCCCGCGTTGCCGGGCCGGGCCGTTGCCTTGCGATCCTGGCGACATGGCGCACTCCTTTGCCGGCGCAGTGCCGAGCGCTACCTCCGTTAATGAAAAAGAGTGTAGACGCGGTCGGTCGAGAGTGCTGGCGTCACGCCATTCCTGTCACCAACGCCACTGTGGGAGCGAGCCTGCTCGCGAAAGCGTCGTGCCAGAGGATTCAATGCTGCATGACACACCGTCTTCGCGAGCAGGCTCGCTCCCACAGGGACGGTTGAGAGCGGTTCAACGCGGTGGATAGTTGGCCAGGATCCTTGCGACGGTCTCGCGAATGGCATTGCTGCGGTCAGCCGGATTCGGGCGGTTGCTGAGCATTTGCTCATCGCTGCCGCGCCAGACCAGTTTGCCGTCCTTGCCGTCGAGCAGGTCGATCTGAATGGTCGCGACCTTGTAGGTGATGTTGCGCGTTTCGTTGTACATCGGTGCGCCCCAGTAGCCGTTCCACGGGCCGCCCCAACCGCCGCCGTAATTGGTCGTCACCTGCTGCTGCCGGTCCTCGACGATCAGGTAGGTCTGCACGCTCAGATCACCCTTGCCGCCGCCGGCAGCCGGGCGCAAACCGCGCTGATCGAGTTGATCGGCCACCGCCTGGCGGATGCGCTGTTCGGTCAGGTCGCTTTTGATGCGCGGATCATCGGGGCGATATTGCAGGGCCGGGTCTTTCCAGCTCCAGCTGCGATAAGCGGCAAAGTCGCGGCTGGCGTCGAAATCGTGATTGACCTGATTCGCGGCGCAGGCACTGAGCAGCGCGGCAACAGCGAGTAGAGCGAGACGGCGGAACATGATTTTTCTCCGGGTGAAGACATGAACCTGCTGACACGACGTCAGCTGGGAGGATACGCCGCCATGGCTTTTTCCACAGCCTCGCGGATCGCATCGGCGCGTTCGATCTGATTGCCCTGGGTGCCGGTCTCGGCGCTGGCGCTCCACACTGGCTGACCATTGCCGGCATCGAACAGATCGACCCGCACCACCACGACCTGCTCCTGATAAGTGCGCATGACCGGCACGCTGTTGTACATGCCGTAACCGCGACCATAACGATCATAGCCGCCGTATCCGCCGTAGTAGCCGTAATCATCGCGCACCTGACGCAAACGGGTTTCCAGACGCAGGTCGGCGCTGACCAGCAGGTCGGCCGGGCGGTTGTCGCGCATCGGCCGCAAGCCGCGTTGGTCGAGGGCGTTGCTGACCGCCTCGGCCACTTGCGCCGAGTCAGCCCACGCCGTGCCCGGCGGCAACTGCCCGTCGCGCCAGGCCCAATTGCGGTAGCGTCCGTAATCCCGCGGCGGCGCCGGGTAGGCGCTGCGGTCGAAGGTGGTGGCGGCTTGCGGCGGTGCCGGCGGCAACGGCCGTGACTGGGCCACGTAGGGGTTGCTGCCCTGGCAAGCGGCCAACCCCAGACTTATCAGCAATAACCCGCATCGAGCTTTCATGTCGCGCTCCGCTCAGATCGGCCGGCAGATCCAGTGCAAGTAACGCCCAAGCCCGGCGAAGCCTGGGTGACGACGGTGCGCGAGTTCCATTTCCAGCAAGTCCGCCAGTTCGGCGCGGGCCTGGAATTCCACCGGCATGTAATCGTGAAATACCCGTACGCCGCTCTGACTTTCGACCTGCCACATACCGGCGAGTTGCGTTGCCAATTCCCGTGGGTCGAGAGGCTGCTGCGGGGTCAGGCTCTGCTTCTCGCCGGCCATGACGTTCTTGCGCATTTTCTTGAAATGGCCCTTGAGCAGATTGCGATAAATCAGCGCATCACGGTTGTAGAACGCCAGCGACAGCCAGCCGCCGGGCTTGGTCAGTTGATGCAGCACCGGCAGGATCGCATGGGGTTCGGCGAGCCATTCCAGTACGGCGTGGCAGATCACCAGATCGTAGGGCTCGGTGAGCTGACCGGGCAGTTCCTGCCACGGCGCCTGAATGAATGTCGCGGTGTGTCCGGCTTCGGCAAAACGCTGGCGCGCACCCTCGAGCATCGGTTCGGCCGGTTCGGTGAAGGTGACGTCATGGCCGCGCTCGGCCAGCCACAGCGACATGTGCCCAAGGCCCCCGCCGATATCAAGCACGCGCAGCGGACGATCCGGCAAAGCCTCGCTCAGATCGGCCTGTAATACCGCGAGGCGAATCGCGCCTTTGGCGCCGCCGTAGATTTTTTCGGCGAAGCGCGTGGCCAACTGATCGAAATGACGGTCGCTCATCAGCTGAACCGCCGTTCGCTGTCGGCGAGCTTGGCGCGCACCACTTCATTCATGTCCAGACCCAGTTCGCTGCACAGAAGCAACAGATACAGGACGATATCGCCGACTTCCTGCCCGGCATGGGCGAGTTTGTCCGCCGGCAACTGGCGCGACTGGTCTTCTGTCAGCCACTGGAAGATTTCCACCAGCTCGGCCATTTCCACGCTGGCGGCCATGGCGAGGTTTTTCGGGCTGTGAAATTGCCGCCAGTCATTGCGGTCGCGAATGGCGTGCAGGCGTTCGGTCAGTTCAACAAGGTTCATCGGGCTCTCCTGAAGACGCATAGCTTCGGGGGGATGCGGGCTGAAGGCAAGCAGCGCAGATGATCTATTGTGGGAGCGAGCTTGCTCGCGAAGGCGTTGGCTCAGATAGCAGATGGTGTGAATGACACACCGCTTTCGCGAGCAAGCTCGCTCCCACAGGGATGGAGTAAAACCACTATCATGCAGGGAACTCGGCCGCCCTCGGCGTGGCCCAAGGCTCAGCTCTTTCATCAGGGATGCACACATGCGTGTAGAAAGCTTTTTCGAATGGCTCGGCCAGGCACTCGGTTCGGTCATCCGCTTTATCGTCGATGGCCTCAGCGGCCTGTTCAATATGCTCAGCAATGCCGGCAGCAACTTTGTCGACGGCCTGGCGCAGACGCTGGGGATGGACACTTCGATCATCAGCATCATCGCCCTGATCGTTGGCCTGATGCTGCTGTGGTCGGCGATCCGGGCGTTCATGAACGCGTCGATCATTGCCGGGATCATCTGGCTGCTGCTGGGGTTGTGGTTGTTGAGCTGGATTATTCACTAGCGCTTCAAAAGCCCCTCACCCCAGCCCTCTCCCAGAGGGAGAGGGCTGGGGTGAGGGTGTTTCTGCCGCTACAATCCCCGCTCCCCCAAGGAGCCTGCATGTCCTCTCTGATTACCGACTGGCGCGACCGCCCGACTCACCGCAAGGTCTGGGCGCTCGCCGCGCCGATGATTCTTTCCAATATCTCCGTGCCGCTGGTGGCGCTGGTCGACAGCACTGTCATCGGTCACTTGCCGCATGCCCATCAATTGGGCGCGGTGGCGGTCGGCGCCAGTCTGTACACCTTTCTCGCCTGGGCGATGGGTTTTCTGCGCATGGGCACCACCGGTTTTGCCGCGCAGGCTGCCGGGCGCAGCGATGGCGCGGCGTTGCGGCAGATTCTCTTGCAGGGCCTGCTGCTGGCGATGGGGCTGGCCGTCGTGCTCGGCACTCTTGGCGTGCCGCTCAGCGGCGTTGCCCTGCACTTCATGCAACCGTCGGCTGAACTGGATCAGCTGACCCGGGAGTTTTTCCACACCCGCCTGTTCGGCTTGCCCGCAGCGCTGGCGACGTATGCGCTGGTCGGCTGGTTCCTCGGCACGCAGAACGCGCGGGCGCCGCTGGCGATTCTGCTGAGCACCAACCTGATCAACATTGTGCTCAATCTGTGGTTTGTCATCGGCCTTGACTGGGGCGTGGTCGGCTCGGCGCGCGCTTCGGTAATCGCCGAATGGAGCGGCGCCCTGCTCGGCCTGTGGCTGACGCGCACGGCGTTGCGCGCCTATCCGGGGCAGATCATCTGGTCGGCGCTGAAAGTCTGGCAGAGTTGGCGCCCGCTGCTGGCGGTCAACCGTGACATTTTCATCCGCAGCCTCGCCCTGCAATCGGTGTTCTTCCTGATCACCGTACAGGGCGCGCGGCTCGGCGATGCGACTGTGGCGGCCAATGCGCTGCTGCTCAACGGCCTGCTGCTGACAGCCCATGCACTGGACGGACTGGCCCACGCAGTTGAAGCCTTGTGCGGCCATGCCATTGGCGCGCGGGATCGCCTGGCATTGCGTCGATCGCTGGTGGTGGCCGGCGGCTGGTCGCTGATCGCCAGCGTCGGATTCGCTGTGCTGTTTCTGCTCGCCGGGCACCTGTTCATCGAGATGCAGACCGACATTCAGAGCGTGCGCGACACCGCATTCGTCTACCTGCCCTACCTCGCCGTGCTGCCGCTGATTGCGGTGTGGAGTTACCTGCTCGACGGCCTGTTCATCGGCGCCACCCGTGCGCGGGAAATGCGCAACGGCATGCTGCTTACAGTGTTGCTGCTCCTGCCATTCGCCTGGTTCTTGCAAGCGCTGGGCAATCACGGCCTGTGGATATCTTTTCTGCTGTTCATGGTCTTGCGCAGCGTGACCCTTGGCGCGCAAGCCTTGTGGCTCAAGCGCAGCGATGGCTGGTTCAGCGGCAAGGCTCACTGATCAGAAAAGTCAGTCCGCCGCGCCCCACTGCCGACGCAGAAAGTCGAGCCGTTCCGGCTGGGTCAGTCCGGCCGGCGGCACGACCAGCACGGCGCGCGGATTGAGCAGGCGCAGCCACAGCCAGCCATCCAGCACGGCACGGTCACTGAAACCCAGCGCCAGACCTTGTTGCACGTGCACAGCAATCGTCTGGTAATCAACCCTCAGAGACTGGCACCAGCGCCAGATGTGCTGCTCCAGCAGGCAGGTTTGCAGGCGTTCGCGCTGGCGCCGGGTCAGGCTTTCTTCGATGCCCAAAGGTTCGACGAGCAGACCGGGATTGCGCAGCTGTTGCCAGCCCTGACTGCCGATGGCGCGGTCCGCCCAGGTGCCACCAAACCAGCGCAACTGGCGGATCGGCCCGAGCCAGCGACTCAACTGCGTGGCGTCACAGGCGTCGAAGAAATAACTGGCGGTCTGGCGGTTGTAATAGCTGAGCAAGGCCCGATGATTCAAACCGAACGAGACGGTAAGCATGCGCTGCAAGTGGCTGAGCAGCTGCTGCGCCGGTATCTCGCAGCTCAACAACAGGCCGCGCCAGGTGTCCGGGTCGCGCAGGCACAGGGCGGTCAATGCCGGGCTCTCGCGCAAATCGACGAGAACCGGACCGTGCTCACTGACCGGCTGAAATTCGGTGCCGTCGAACAACCGGTGCCGCTGCACATCGGCAAAGCCCTGGCGCAAGGTCAGCAAGGCGCGTGCCGCGTCCGGGGTGTCGAGCAACAGCCATTGCGCCATGGGCTCAAGCGCCGCGCCGCTCATCGTGCGCTGCTCTGATCGAGCGCGGTGAGCAGCCGGCAACTGCACACGGACTCGGTGCAGTGGTTGAAGCTGCCACCGCCCGGCATCAGGCACAGCAACAGCAACGGCTCGCCAGACTGCAACAATTGCTGCAACCCATCGCTCACCAGCAGTTCCGGGAGCGATACCGGTTCATCGTCCTCGACCGCAGCCTCTGACAACACCGAGGGCTGGAGCACGCCACTGACCACCGGCTGATCGGGATCGCCCTCTAGAAAACTCACCACCACTTCCACGCCATCGGCGAGTGCCGCCGAGGGCAGCTCGTTCAGGTCAGGCGCGAGGGGCAGCCAGCAATGGCTCGGCGCTGCGCCTTCGCCCTGGTAGAGCCAGTCGAATTGCACCGCCACCGGCCGCGCGCGATCCGGCTGCGGCTCATCGACGCTGACCACCCAGGCACGCTGCAAGCTGTGCATGCGCTGCTTGGACTTCGCAGCCGCGGGCGCACAGACGGGTACCCGCGCGGCCGCGAACAGGCGATTGCAATAGGGCGATTCGAGAGACTGATCGGCCCGATGCTCGATGCGGGTCAGCAGCCATGGGCGGTTGCATTCGAGGAAAGGATGGCCGTCCAGCGGCAACCACTGACCACTGCGCAAGGCCGGCAGATCACTGTGGCCTTCGGCATCGGGGCCTCGCTGGCTGGCCTGCGAGTCTTCGCGCAGTCGCCATTGGCGGACGGCTGGAGCGACGCCATGCTGGTCATGCTCGCCCTGATAGTGCGCGACGTCTGCATGGGGCATCCGCGTCGGATCGTCGCCGAACACCAGGCAGTGCCTGTCGCGGTGATGTTCGAAGTAGTAGTGAATGCGCGCCTCTGCGCACAGGCGCTGGAGCAGTTGCAGATCGGATTCGCGGTACTGCGTGCAGAAGGTGCGGGCCGGGTAGTCGCTGTGCAACTCGTAACGTCGTTGCAGGCCGACGATGCCATGTTCGCGCAGCACCTGTTCGATGATCTGCGGCACGCAGCGGCCGCTGAAGATGCGCTGGCTCAAACGCAGGTCGAGGCAGTCGAGCCTCGGCCCGAGACGTACTCGGCACAAACGCAAGCCATGGCCGTGCTCGTGCTGGACAAGGCTGTGCAATTGCCCGTGCACACCCTGGTCGGGCGCGCCGAAACACAGGAACGCGGAACGGTGCAGCAGGCCGGCGAGATCCAGATGCGGATCGTCGATCACCACATCGATCTCGAAGGCGAAGGGTTCGCTGAGCGCTTCCCTTCCGGTAAAGGCGAGAACTTCGAAGGGGTCGGACAGGCCCGCTACATCGAGACGAAACGACGGCTCGTTGACTGGATCGAACATGGGCGGATCTCTACAGGAGGGGCGGCCGGGGATTCTCGCCGAGAGGCATGGCCGAGTAGAGAGGCGAAGTACAACTTAGGAAATGACCTACGCGAAAAGCAGACCAGATGAGTTTGCTGACCGTGATAGCACAGGTTTTCGGGAAAAAATCAGGAGATGTCCCACCGGGTTGTCCGAATTTTCCACAGCTTGCGGAAAAAAATCGGACAACCCGGACGGAACGCTATCGGGTCTCAGGAAGACAGATAGGAAGAGCGGGTCAGGCCCAGACGCAAGGCATCAAGGAACTGCGTGCGCTCGCTGGCACTGATGCGGGCACTGGCGCACTTGTCGCGGTAGTGAGTCATCAGTTCTTCCGGCGACAAGTGCACGTAACGCAGCATGTCTTCGATGGTGTCGTGGGTCTCGATACCGGCGTGGTACACGCTGCCATCGGCGTTCTGGTAGATGTTCACCGAGTCGGTGTCACCGAACAGGTTGTGCATGTCACCGAGGATTTCCTGATAGGCGCCGACCAGGAACACGCCCAGCAGGTAATCTTCGCCTTCATTCAACGCGTGCACCGGCAGGCTGGTTTCGATGCTCTGCTCGTCGACGTACTGGTTGATCTTGCCGTCGGAGTCGCAGGTCAGATCCTGCAGCACCGCGCGGCGCAGAGGCTCTTCGTCGAGGCGATGCAGCGGGATGATCGGCAACACCTGATCGATCGCCCAGGTGTCCGGCAGGCTCTGGAACACCGAGAAGTTGCAGATGTACTTGTCGGCCAGCTTGTCGTTGAGTTCGTCGAGCACCTGGCGGTGCGAACGCTGACGCGCCTTCAGCGAGTTGTGCAGGCGACGGCACACGGCGAAGTAGCATTGCTCGGCCAGGGCTTTTTCCGCCAGGGTCAGCTTGCCGTCGGCGTACTGCGCGGCGACGTCGCTCATGTAGTGGGTGGCGCGCCAGTAGGTTTCGGTGACCATTTCGATGTCGGTCGGGCCGAGCAGATCGACCAGCCACTGCACGGTTTCCGGCAGGCTTTCCTTGTTCTCGATCAGCGGGATTTCGTCGTTGTGTTTCTCGACGTCGGTGACCTGCACCACCAGCATTGCGTGGTGCGCCGTCAGCGAGCGGCCGCTTTCGGAGAAGATGTGCGGGTGCGGCAGGCTCTGCGCGTCGCAGAATTCCTTGAGCATGCCGACCACGACACCGGCGTAATCGTCCATGTCGTAGTTGATCGAACTGGCGTTGCGCGAGTGGGTACCGTCGTAGTCGACACCGAGGCCGCCGCCGACATCGATGTGATCGACCGGCAGACCGAGGTTGCGCAATTCGCCGTAGTAACGGATCGCTTCCTTGAAACCGTGCTGGTAGTCAGCGAGGTTGGCGATCTGCGAACCCATGTGGAAGTGCAGCAGGCGGATGCCCTGATCGAGGCCGGCGCCACGGAAGCGCTCGACCACCGACAGCAGTTGCGCCGCCGACAGACCGAATTTGGATTTCTCGCCACCGGTGTCCGCCCATTTCGACGAGGCCAGCGACGACAGGCGCACGCGCAGGCCCACCTGCGGCTTGACCTTCAGCGAGGCGGCTTCTTCGATCACCAGGCCGACTTCGGATTCTTTCTCGATAACGATGAACACATTGTGGCCGAGCTTCTGGCCCATCAGCGCCAGACGGATGAACTCACGGTCCTTGTAACCGTTGCAGACGATGGTGCCGCCCTTCGGCGCCAGCGCCAGCACCGCCAGCAGCTCAGGCTTGGAGCCGGCTTCCAGACCGATGGAGACGTTCTGGGTGGCGATGATGTTCTCGATCACCGCTTCCTGCTGGTTGACCTTGATCGGGTACAGCGCGGTGTATTTGCTCTGGTATTCCAGGCGCTCGATGTTCGAATCGAAAGCGCCGGTCAACTGACGGACACGGTCTTGCAGGATGTCGGGGAACCGCACCAGCAGCGGCAAGGACAAACCGCTCTTGCGCAGTTGGTCGACTTGTTCGAACAGGTCGATAGGCGAGCTGCTCGGGCCGTTCGGACGTACTTCGACGCGACCGGCTTCATTGATCGCGAAATACCCGGCCCCCCAATGGCGAATCCCGTAAACGCTGCGGCTGTCCGCAACTGTCCATTGGCTGCCATCGTCTTTACGTGTGCGTCGTACGGACATCGAAGTCCCCTATAAAGAAGTCAGAGTGCGTCGCCTGACGTTCAGGCCGGCGCAGTCTAAAGAATGAAAATGACGGTTCGTCAGTGCGGCGGTAGACCGCACTGACTGCGTGGAGTTTAGAAACCGGTCATGAACAGGCTCTGTGAAAACCATGGCGACGACGCCGGATCCGAGAACACTCGAAGCCGGATCAAGCCGCCGGAGGGTTTCACAGAGGCTGCTAGCCGCCGGACTTCTTCGCTTTGAAACCGTGCTTGATCAGCTCTGCCAAGAGTAGCTCGACGTGATCGCCCTGGATTTCGATGATGCCGTCCTTCAACGCCCCGCCGGTGCCACAACGTTTCTTCAACGTCGTCGCCAGCTCCTTGAGCGCGTCTTCGGCCAGAGGCACGCCGGTGATGGTGGTCACCGTCTTGCCGCCACGCCCTTTGCTTTCGCGACGCACGCGGGCAATGCCGTCACCGGCCGGGATCACGGTTTGTTTGCAGATACAGGCGTCCACCGGCTTGCTGCATTCCGGGCAATGACGACCTGCGTCGGTGGAAAATACCAGGCCGCCCAGGGCGGCGAAGGATGCGGCTTTCTTGGCCACCGGCAATCCTCTCGGGAGGACAAAGACTGATCGCAACCTTGGGCAAGGTCAGCGACCGCGAAGCCCCACTCAGGCAGGGGCAGCGCTACTGCATCGGCGCTTTTTGGGAAGCGTTCGGTGCAGTTTGAAAAGGTCGCGCAGTGTAACGGCAAAAATCGCGATTGCTAAGTGCCAATCGGCGCCAATTCATGTGTTCTTTGCGACGTTGCTTTGCTGCGCCTTGAGATAGCGCTTCAGCGCGGCCAGAGAGTCCGGGCAATAAGGCTTTTCGCTGATTTCGCGCATGACCTGTTCGACGGGGATGAATCGCGCTTCGAGGACTTCTTCCGGCTGCAATTTCAGCGGCCCATCCCACACGGCGGAAAACGCCGAACACCACAGGCGGTTGCCGGTGTCTTCGAAGTAGAAGTGATCGTGAGCGGTGAGTTCGACGCCGCTGACGCCCAACTCTTCTTCCAGCTCGCGCGCCGCCGACTCGGCATAACTTTCGTCGGCCTGGACCATGCCGCCTGCGGCAACATCCCAGTAACCGGGATAAATCGCCTTGCTCAACGTGCGCCGGTGCACGCACAGCTCACCGGCGGAATTGAACAGCATGATGTAGGTGCCACGGCCAATCAGCCCGCGCTCGCGCAAATCGGAGCGCACCAGCGCGCCGAGCAAGTTGTCCTGCTCGTCGACCCAAGCGATCTGTTCGGCGTCCGAGGCGGCGCGATGGGCCGCCTCTCTTGTGCTCTGGCTCACGTATCAGCCCTGATTGAGCAGTTGACGCAAATCGATCACCGCAGCGTTGGCCCGGGAAATGTAGTTGGCCATGACCAGCGAGTGGTTGGCCAACACGCCGAAACCGCTGCCATTGAGGATCATCGGGCTCCACACCGGCTCTTGCGAAGCCTCCAGCTCACGGATGATCTGGCGCACGCTGACGGTGGCGTTCTTCTTCGCCAGCACATCGGCGAAGTCGACTTCGATGGCGCGCAGCAGATGCGACAGTGCCCAGGCCTGCCCGCGTGCTTCGTAGAACACGTTGTCGATCTGCATCCACGGGGTTTCCACGACTTCTTCGTCAACCTGCGGCACTTCGCCGACCGCCGGAACTTCGGTCTTCAGCGCAGTATTGAGCTTGACCCGGCCGACACTGGCCGACAGGCGTTGCGACAGCGAACCGAGACGGGTACCGACATCGCCCAGCCAGTTGTTGAGGTTGTCCGCGCGCGCATAGAACAGCGCGTTTTTCTGATTCGGATCCGACAAGCGCGACTGATAGCGGCTCAGGGAGTTGATGCCTTCCTGGTATTCCGACTCGCTGGACGGCAGCACCCAGCTCTTGTTGTCGAAGTTGAAGCGCGGTTCGGCCTTGGCCAGATCGGCGTCTTCGGCGGACTGTGATTGCGAACGGGCAAAATCCTTGCGCAGGGCGCGGGTCAGGTCACGCACCTGCACCAGCACGCCATATTCCCAGCTCGGCGTGTTGTCCATCCACAGGCCCGGCGGGAAACGGTCATTGGAAATGTAACCGCCCGGCTTGTTGAGCAAGGTGCCGGCAACGGTCTTCAGGGTTTCGACCGTGGTGTAGCCGACCACCATTTGCTTGCCCTCTTTCTCGGCAGCCACCTGGGCGTTCTGCGCCACCGGAAACAGATCCGGTTCCTGGCTCCAGTACCAGCCCAGCGCGATGGTGACCAGCAAATACAGACCGACCACTGTGGCCAGCGCCCGGCTGAACAGCAGCCCGCCAACATAGCTGCGGGTGGCCGACTTGGGCTCGGCGGCACGTTCAGGCGCGCTGCCCGCGCGGTTTTTCCAGTCCAGCATGGCGATATCCTTTCAATCACTTGGGTTCAACGGTTCGACCACAACCATACAACAACGTGCCAAGGCCGGGCACCCGTCGCTAACGATAAGCCGCAAATGGTGCGGCCCGATGACGCTTCGCGACACACTAAGGGATTCCCTGATAGGGCAACGCCAGCAACGCAGTGAACTCTGATCCGGGTTCGGCCCGAGCAGCGATGTACAAATTCCCGACTGTTCTGCCCTGCCCTTCAAGTCAAGCGTCCGGATTTCGGGCATCTGACTGACCTGCAAGTGCATGAGAAAACCACCCGGTCAGAAACTGAATCGTGTCGTCCAGCAGATTATTGACGTACGACACTCGTCTAAGGGAAAAGAGGTGCTAGCATAGAGCCACCAGTCGATCTCAGCATGCACCCTAACTAGTAGTCAGGATATGACCGAGCCAGAAGACCCCAGCCGTGAGCGTCTCAAGCACCACTTTGCCCAGCGGGTAATTCATCAGGCACGTCAGATTCTTGAGATATGGCAGCGCCTGCAACGTAGCGAGTGGTCCACCGTCGATCTCGCCGAACTGAGCGAGGCGAATCTGCGTCTGCTGCGTTTTGCCGAGCGTTTCGAACAGCCGGAACACACTCAGTTGGCGCACCACATCAGCCAGTCGCTGCAAGCGGTGGATGCCAACCGTGGGCGCCTCAGCAGCGGCCTGATCACTGATCTGAATCGCTTGATGCAGCGCCTTTCGCGCACCGGCCTGCGCCATGGTGATCAGCTCGACCAGACGTTCCTGCCGCCGCTGCGCAAGCCGATCTACGTGATGTTGCAGGATCACGACCGCGCCGAACGCCTGGCCAAGCAACTGGAATTTTTCGGTTTGAGCGCACAGGCACTGGACAGCGTGGCCGCGTTTCGCTCGTCGATGGTCGAGCGCTTGCCCGCGGCGATTGTCATGGACGTGGATTTCAGTGGCCCCGGCATCGGCCTGAAACTCGCCGCCGAAGCTCAGGTCGGCCTCGAAGAACCCCTGCCACTGCTGTTCTTCAGCCTGCACGAAACCGACACCCCTACCCGCCTCGCCGCCGTGCGCGCCGGCGGTCAGGAATTCCTCACCGGCACGCTCGAAGCCTCGAGCTTGCTGGAAAAAATCGAAGTGCTGACCTGCGTCGCTCAGTACGAGCCCTATAAAGTGCTGATCATCGACGACTCGCGCGCCCAGGCCTTGCACACCGAGCGCCTGCTCAACAGCGCCGGGATTGTCACCCGCACCCTGATCGAACCGATTCAGGCAATGGCCGAACTGGCGGATTTCCAGCCGGACCTGATCATCCTCGACATGTACATGCCGGCCTGCACCGGCACCGAGCTGGCCAAAGTCATCCGTCACAACGACCGCTACGTCAGCGTGCCGATCATTTACCTGTCGGCCGAGGATGATCTGGACAAGCAGCTCGACGCCATGAGCGAGGGCGGCGATGACTTCCTGACCAAGCCGATCAAACCGCGACACCTGATCACCACCGTGCGCAACCGCGCCGCGCGCGCGCGCAATCTCAAGGCGCGGATGGTTCGCGACAGCCTCACCGGCCTGTACAACCACACGCACATCCTGCAATTGCTCGAAGACTGCTCGTTCCGCGCCCGCCGCGAGAACAAGCCGCTGAGCTTTGCCATGCTCGATATCGATCACTTCAAACGGGTCAACGACAGCCACGGCCACCCCATGGGCGACCGTGTGATCAAGAGCCTGGCGCTGTTTCTCAAACAGCGTTTGCGCAAGACCGACTTCATCGGTCGTTACGGCGGCGAAGAGTTCGCCATCGTCATGCCCGACACCGATATCGACGCGGCGCATAAAGTCCTCGACGAGATTCGTCAGCGCTTCGCCGAGATTCATTACCCGGCGCAGCCGCAGGATCTGTGGTGCACCTTCAGCGCCGGCGTGGTGGAAATGTGCGATGACTCCGACAGCCTGATGATGGCCAGCCAGGCCGACGAGGCGCTGTACCGCGCCAAAGGTGCCGGACGCAATCGGGTGCAGACCGCGCGGCAGTCAAAGCAAAGTGCCACTTTTTCATCGGAATCCACTGATTCGGTCATAACCTTGTAATGGAACCGCAATAAATTCAGGCGCTTACCATTTCTGCCATTGGTAGCCGTCATGCGCCTGAAGTTGCTCACCAATCTCAACACTCTGCTGCTGGTCGCCGTCTGCGTGGCCCTTGGCGCCACGCTGTGGTGGTCGCAAAAAGCCCTCGAACGTCCGTATCTGTTGATGGAGCGTTACCTCGGGCTGTCGCAACAATTTCAGAATGAAGTGGCGCGCAACATCGAGGATTACCTCGCCAGCGGTGACGCGCTGCGCCTGAGCAGCGCCGCCCAGGCCATCGACAGCGTGCACAAGCAACTGGGTGAGCTGCCCCCGGCGCTGGCCGACAGCGTGCAGCCAAGCCTGTCGAGCCTTGATGAATTCAGCAAAACCGACCTGCTCGCCGCCGGCAAACTGGCCGGCGATCCGCAGGCGCTGCTGTTGCAGGCCGAACGCGAACTCAGCGCCAGCCTCGACCAGCTCAACACCTACGCCAATGGCAACGCCGCCTACCTCGCACCACTGCTCGCCGCATCGCAGCATCTGGGCAAACTGTCGCTGGCGCGGGACAAACTGGTCAGCAGCGGGCGCAGTGAACTGGCTGCCGATGTCGAGCGTGAAGTGAGCAACATGCGTGCTCAAGCCGAGGCCATCGATGCCCTGCCCTTGCTCGGCGTGGTCGCCAGCAACGAATCGAGCAGTGACGATTTCGCCGCGTTGATGGGCATCGAGAACACTGATAAAGCCGCCGCCGAAGATGCCGGTGTCGCCCTCAAACGCGAACTGAACAGCTTGCTTGGCCGCTATCCGGCGGAACTGGCGCGCACCCGCGAGCAGATCCAGAAACGCGCCGACCTCAGCGCCGCCACCCACGACAAAATCGCCAGCGTGCAACACGCCATCGCCGGCCTCGAACCGGTGGTGCGCGCGCAACATGGGCAGATTCAGGGCGAAGTGCGCCTGATGCAAGGTGTGATGATCGGCCTGATTCTGCTGATCGCCCTGCTCATCGATACCTTGCAGCGGCGCCTGGCCCGCACCCTGACCAACCTCGCCCCGGCATTGTCGACTTGGGCCGAGGGCGATTTCAGTCGCGACATCCAACTGGGCAAGACCAATCGCGAATTGCACGACATCGAAGCGTCGCTCAATCGCTTGCGCGCCTATCTGGTGGATCTGGTCGGCACCATTCGCGGCAACGCCGAGCAAGTCGCAGGCAGCAGCCGCACCCTCGCCGAACTGAGCAATGACCTGCACAGCGGCGCCGAGCATCAGGCCGGCGATACCGCGCTGATTCGCGACTCGCTGGGTGAACTCGAGGCGACCATTCAGCAAGTGGCCGGCGATGCCCGGCAGGCTGCGGACGCCAGCCGTCATGCCGGACTGGCCGTCGAGCATGGCCAGACGGTGATCGGCCAGAGCCTGACCGGGCTGCATGCTTTGGTCGGTGAGGTTCAAGGCAATGCGCAGATGATCGAACATCTGGCCGAAGAGTCGGCAACCATTGGCGGCGTACTGACGGTGATTCGTTCGATTGCGGATCAGACCAATCTGCTCGCCCTGAATGCCGCGATCGAGGCGGCCCGCGCCGGGGAGATGGGCCGTGGTTTCGCCGTAGTCGCCGAGGAAGTGCGCTCGCTGGCACAACGCACCGCCGGGGCCACGGCGGAAATCCAGACGCTGATCGCCGGCCTGCAGACCGCCGCGCGGCAATCGGTCGAAGGCATGCGCGCGCAGGTCGAACACGCCGAAGCCACGGCCAGTCAGGCGCAAGCGGCGGACGGTGCATTGGACAAAATCGTTGGCGCGATCCAGACCATCGCCGACACCGCCGTGCGCATCGCCGATGTCACCGCGCAGCAAAGTGGCGCGGTCAGCGAGATCCGTGATCACAGCGAGCGCATTCATCAATTGGGTGGGGATAACCTGCTGCGCATCGGCCAGGGCCGCGAACAGGGCGAGAACCTGTTGGTCCTCGGCGGCCAATTGCATACGGCCGTTCAGGCCTTCCGCGTCTGACATACCACCTTCGCGAGCAGGCTCGCTCCCACTTTGGAATGCATACCCCTGTGGGAGCGAGCCTGCTCGCGAAGAGGCCCTTGCCAACATCGCGAATGACCGGATCAGCTCACCCGGTCACAAATTTCGCGCAAACATCGCCCATCGTGCCGCCTATTGCATGGAACTGGACAGTCACAAAGGCTTTGCGGCATAGTCGCCGGGTTCTGACGACTGCTCATTGATAACAAGGACAACGCAGATGGCAACGCTACTGGTGCTGCATGGCCCCAACCTGAACCTGCTCGGCACCCGGGAACCGGGGACCTACGGGTCGACGACCCTGGCGCAGATCAATCAGGATCTGGAGCGGCGCGCCCGTGAAGCCGGCCATCATCTGCTGCACCTGCAAAGCAACGCCGAGTACGAATTGATCGATCGCATCCACGCTGCACGCGGTGAAGGCGTGGACTTCATTCTGATCAATCCGGCGGCTTTTACGCACACAAGTGTCGCATTACGTGACGCGCTGCTGGGAGTGAGCATCCCATTCATCGAAGTGCATTTGTCCAACGTGCACAAGCGCGAACCTTTCCGCCATCACTCCTACTTCTCCGATGTAGCGGTAGGAGTGATCTGCGGCCTTGGCGCCAGCGGTTACCGACTGGCCCTGGAGGCCGCACTAGAGCAGCTTGAACACCAAGCTATACGCCCCTGACCGACCCTTGGGAGTTGATGATTCATGGATATCCGTAAAGTTAAGAAACTGATCGAATTGCTGGAAGAGTCCGGCATCGACGAGCTCGAGATCAAGGAAGGCGAAGAGTCCGTACGCATCAGCCGTCACAGCAAGACCCCGGCGCAGCAGTACTACGCGCCAGCCCCGATGCAGGCTCCGGCCGCTGCCCCTGCTGCCGCGCCAGTCGCTGCCGCTGCTCCGGCTGCCGCTGCTGCACCCGCGCTGAACGGCACCGTTGCCCGTTCGCCGATGGTCGGCACCTTCTACCGCAAATCTTCGCCAACCTCGCCAGCCTTCGTTGAAGTCGGCCAGACCGTGAAGAAAGGCGACACCCTGTGCATCGTCGAAGCCATGAAGATGATGAACCACATCGAAGCTGAAACCAGCGGTGTGATCGAATCCATCCTCGTCGAAGACGGCCAGCCGGTTGAGTACGACCAACCGCTGTTCACCATCGTTTGAACCGCGGAGAGCCTTTGATGACTGCGAAGTTGGAAAAAGTTCTGATCGCTAACCGCGGTGAGATCGCCCTGCGGATTCTGCGTGCCTGCAAAGAGATGGGCATCAAGACCGTCGCCGTTTACTCCAAGGCCGACAAAGAGCTGATGCACCTGGGTCTGGCAGACGAATCCGTCTGCATCGGCCCGGCGTCCGCCGCTCAGTCTTACCTGCACATTCCGGCCATCATCGCTGCCGCTGAAGTGACCGGCGCTACCGCCATTCACCCAGGCTACGGTTTCCTCGCGGAAAACGCCGATTTTGCCGAGCAGGTCGAGAACTCCGGCTTCGCCTTCATCGGCCCGAAAGCCGACACCATTCGCCTGATGGGCGACAAGGTATCGGCCAAGCACGCGATGATCGAAGCAGGCGTACCGACCGTTCCAGGTTCTGACGGCCCGCTGCCGGAAGACGAAGAAACGGCGCTGCGCATCGGTCGTGAAGTCGGCTACCCGGTGATCATCAAGGCCGCCGGCGGCGGTGGTGGTCGCGGCATGCGTGTGGTGCACAAGGAAGAAGACCTGATCGCCTCGGCGAAACTGACCCGCTCCGAAGCAGGCGCGGCGTTCGGCAACCCGATGGTCTATCTGGAAAAATTCCTCACCAACCCGCGCCACGTCGAAGTGCAGGTACTGTCCGACGGCCAGGGCCACGCCATCCACCTGGGCGACCGCGACTGCTCGCTGCAGCGTCGTCACCAGAAGGTTCTCGAAGAAGCACCGGCACCGGGCATCGACGAGAAAGCGCGCCAGGAAGTATTGGCTCGCTGCGTCAAGGCATGCATCGACATCGGCTACCGGGGCGCCGGTACTTTCGAGTTCCTCTACGAGAACGGCCGTTTCTACTTCATCGAAATGAACACCCGTGTTCAGGTGGAGCACCCGGTTTCGGAGATGGTCACCGGTATCGACATCGTCAAGGAGATGCTCAGCATCGCCGCTGGCAACAAGCTGTCGTTCACTCAGGATGACGTGGTCATCCGCGGTCACTCGCTGGAGTGCCGGATCAACGCTGAAGATCCGAAGACCTTCATGCCGAGCCCGGGCACGGTCAAGCATTTCCACGCCCCAGGCGGCAACGGCGTTCGCGTCGATTCGCACCTGTACAGCGGTTATGCCGTGCCACCGAACTACGACTCGCTGATCGGCAAGCTGATCACTTACGGCGCAACCCGCGACGAAGCCATGGCACGCATGCGCAATGCCCTGGACGAAATCGTGGTCGACGGGATCAAGACCAACATCCCGCTGCACCGTGACCTGGTTCGTGACGAAGGCTTCTGCAAGGGCGGTGTGAACATTCACTACCTCGAGCACAAGCTGGCCAAACAGTCGTAAGGCTGAAGCGGCATGAAAAACCCGATCCCTGCGGATCGGGTTTTTTTATGCCTGCAACAAACCCATCAGAGCATTACCGTGGAGAACGCCTGCTGCTCGACCATTGCGGCGGATGCCCGCAGGCCGGCATCATCGACCACCGCTCCTGCGGCGTTTTCATGTAACGGCCTGCGGGTGAACCGTCTCGTAAAGTGTCGGGCACGTACCGAGAGCCCGTCCTTGGCATAGCTCGATCTGGCGATAAGCGGGTCGTACAGCCTGCCAATCTGACCAGAGGAATGCTTGAACACTCTCGAGACTCCATTGTTCAGATTCAGCACCACGCCATAGCTGTTGCCCAGGCACGACGAGTACGACCAGTAATCCCAGGTCGGCTGCAGGCCCTGTTCGCGCAACACGCGCCTGACCGGACCGCCGATGTCAGCGCCCGCCGACAGCCAGTCGCCACCTACCAGCGTGGCGCGAATGTTCTGCGGTGCGCCCCCCAGACGCTCCAGCACCTGCGTGACACTTCGCTCGATCAACGGGCGAATATTGTGATCAAAATGAATGACCGCCCCCACCCTTGTCGTCGGGTTATACAGCGAGGCGATGACGCAACTCTGCGCATTCAACGAAAACAGATAGTTATCTGGCGATCCGGGACGAAAATGCGCCACCACCGCTTCGCCCTGCAGCGCGCCGCGGTTCAGCACGGGCTTGACACCTCCAGGAAAAGCATCATTCAAATCGCTCACGCGCCCAAGGTTGCGCACGTTGCCACCCGTGAGCCCGACCCTGGCGTGTGTCCACTTGCCCCCCGGAGCAAGCCGAATCGGTTGCTGATAGATGGCGCTCGGGCGACGAGTGTCGACCAGGCTCAGCCCACCAAAATGCGGATTTTCCCTGACCAGAAAGTACTTGCCTCTGTTGCGAATGTAATAGGCCGGTTGCGGCTGCGCAGCGCTGGGCGGACTGCGCCATGTGCCGAAAAAGACGCCTTCTTCGGTCACCCTTTGCAAACGCTCGGGCGCCTTGCTGACGGCCTGCCTGGCATGGAAGCGTACTTCCCGGATCGCCGGCAGTACTTCCCTGCGCAGCGGAGCCACGGTGTTCAGACGCTCTGACAACAACGAGGCCGGCCGCGTGGTGTGCTTCAGACTTCTGGCCGCACCGCCCAGCCACTTGATCGCACTGCCGGCGCCGACCATAGCGAACAACGCGCCCCACGACGCCTCCAGCCAGTGGCCGAGCGCGCCATCGACGTCACCCTCCAGATGCGCAGCGACCGCCTGACCGGCGCTGACGGCGATGAACACGACATCGAGCAGCAAGGCAAACGGAGGGAACACCATGCAAAACGGTGCAGCTGCAAACATCAGCCCCTTGACCACTTGGCGTTCGATCATTTGCGCGCGGCTGGTGGTGATGTCCTGCACATCCGTGACCGCGCGCTCGATGTACGCGTTGAACTCGCTGCGTGCGTCAATCAGGCGCTGCGCTTCGTACAGTGTATCGACGCGTTGTTTTTTTGCCGCAATCGCATACAGGGTGCGCGACACGATGCTGCGGGCGGCAACCGGCGTACGCGCCATCAAGTAGTCATGCAACGCGCCCGCGATGTCGCCGAACAGCGACTGATACGCACGCACCACAATGCCGTCGGGCGCATCAGGCGTGTACAGCCACCAGGACGGCTCGGGGTTGAACGAGGTCAGGACATAAACCCCGAGCACGACGTGATGGCGCACGGTGAACCTGAACACGCCGTCACTTTCAACCATGCTCGCGCCGGGAAAAGGCGTATCCGGCGCTGGCACCTGGCTCAACAGAGAGACCTGACGGACCAACGCTGAATACACCGCGTCGCTCAATCGCGCCTGACTTCTGGCCACGCGCAAATCCCGGTCCATCTTTGACAGCAGCACGTTGCGGTAGGCAAAACGACGCGGTTCGTAGGCAGCATCACGCGGGTCGAGATATTTGCCACGGATCTCGCTGGCGTATTTTTCACCCAGCCACGCCCGGCGCAGATACAGCGCCAGATCGGCGCTGCGCACCTGGCTCAGATCCTGGCCAACCGACGATCGCACGCCTTTTTTCGGATGTTCGATGCCGGAGTTGTCATCGTAGCCGTGAATGGCCAGGTCGAGCAGCGTGGCTACCTGCTGCTTCCTGCGGTCAGCGACGCCAGGGTTGTAATCGATCAACACGGTGGCCGGATCGACCGGTTCCAGCACGTTCTTGCTGCGCATATAGGGCGTGATCGCTGCGGCAACCGTGCGCCTGGCGAAATCGACGAAAACCTCGAAACCGCCCAGCAGCTCGTTGAACACCTGCTGATGTACGATCAGTTCCTGATTCAGACTGCTGATGCGCCGGCGAGCCTCGAGCCCGAGCGTCGTGTACCAGCGCAGCGAGTTGTCCTGCTCGACCCGCTGCAGGTTGTTTGCCAGGCCCATTTTTGCAGCGGCTTCGACGCATTCGGTGAACGGCAGGGGCGCTCGGCGAAGGTCACTCTGCATGCCCCAGAGAGCGGGGCTGGCCGCAGCGGCCAACAAATAATCCCGTGCAGGGTGATGTGCAGCCGGCGAAAGCTGCTGCAACAGATACTCACGACCGGATTCGCTCTGCGTCCAGCTCCACACTTCGCCGGTCAACGCCGCGATCGAAGGCAACCGGACCCACTCTTGACCGTCCGGCTTGTTGGGCGCGTACAGCACCAGATTATTCACCGTTTGCTCAGTCTCTGCCTGGTAGAACACCAGAAGATCGGCGCATTGCATGCCGTTGGGCAGTGTCAGTGCGGCCACTTGCAACGGTTTGTTTGTAGCGTGCCCAGTCCACATCTGCTCGAGACGCTCATGGTCGGAGTCCGACAGATGAGCTGCGCAACGCGCGACGAATGCGCTCTGCCGAAGCCGTGCGGCAAACCAGTCGACAAGTGCCTTTTGCACCTCTATACGCTGGTACTGTTCGGCGAGAACGCGCAGGTAATCCGCCGGATAATCCTGCTCCGCCAGCATGTCGACAATGAATGTCGGCTTCAGTGACTGGTTGCGCAATGGCGCAGGACTGCTGATCTCCAGTACCGCTGCGAAGTCCTGCCCGATCGGCCCGCATGCCAGCAGGTCACTGAGGCTGCGATTGTGGGCCGGCTCACCGACCGCCGAGCGCCATCTGAGCCGCACGTCGATCCGGTCCGGTTCAACCGTCATGTCGAGCTTGAGCTGAATGTATTCGATGGCCTGCTGGCGGGCAAAGTCGCGCAACGAGCCGTAGCCCAGCAGCAGGTCATCAAGTGCTGCCTGGGCCAGTGAGGTCTGCTCCTGATAATCACGCAACAAGGCGCGATCCGGCTCCTTCAGCGCCTTCATCCATGACGGCAGTTGCGCGAAGGAATGGGCCTCGAGAATCTTTTTCTCTGCACCGGTTGCCAGGGCAGTCAATCGATACCGACGTGTGCTGCGGGCCTGAACCCGGTCGATTTTGCTGCGCAATCGATCCAGTGTCAGGCCAGCCAGTTGGTCACGGCGCAACAGCAACTCGATGTCTTTCATATAGCGCCGCAGCTTGCGTTTGATCAGGCGATCGAACAACGCCTCCCGCCCTTTTGTCGCCCAATGTTCTCGCAGGTATTTTTTGTACTGGTCGAGAAAATGCAACGAAACGCTATCCACCGTCCGGATCACATGCTCATGACGGCTGGACGGCAAACCGGGATCGGCGCCCCCAGGCCAGCGAAATGGCGCGTCCTGGAGCGCCAGGAACATGACTGGCCGGCCGTCGATAAGCTTTTGCAAAATGGCGTCAAGCAGGGCAACCACAAAGCCCGGGGCGAAATGACCGTCCGGGTAATGCCTGCGCAGTTCAGTCAATGCGAAATGCTCCAGCGCCTCGAGCAACGTCATCTGGCTGTTCAAGCGCTTGTCGATCATCACCTGCCAGCGCGTGATGCGCAGCAGGATCTCCTGCACCGACCCCGTAGACGCAGCGGCTATCGGTGGTTTTTCTTCTACAGTCCCTTGTTGATCCGCCATGTCGTCCAGCCTTTTGTCGCGTAGAGATGAGCGCTCACTCTATTTGCCGACAAAAGTGCTCAGGCCATACATATGTATATCGCGGCCGCGAATGTGTAACAGCCAAGCGGTGTGTCCACTTTGCCGGCGACCTGGCGTAAACTGCGCGCTTTTGCAGCTTCGGGCTGCCCCACAGATTTTCAAAGGTGCCCGCCATGCCTTGGCTGCAAGTCCGTCTCGCCATCACCCCGGAACAAGCCGAAACCTACGAGGACGCATTCCTCGAAGTCGGCGCCGTGTCGGTGACTTTCATGGACGCCGAAGACCAGCCGATCTTCGAACCGGAACTCAACACCACGCCGCTGTGGTCGCACACCCACTTGCTGGCGCTGTTCGAAGGCGGTACCGAACCGGAACCGGTGCTGGCCCATCTGGAATTGCTGACCGGCAGCCCGTTGCCCGAACATCACAGCGAAGTGATCGAAGATCAGGACTGGGAACGCAGCTGGATGGACGGTTTCGAGCCGATGCGTTTCGGCCAGCGCCTGTGGATCGTGCCGAGCTGGCACGCCGCACCCGAGCCTGACGCAGTCAATCTGCTGCTGGACCCGGGCCTGGCGTTCGGCACCGGCACCCACCCGACCACCGCACTGTGCCTGGAATGGCTCGACGGTCAGGATCTGAAAGACTGCCACGTGCTGGATTTCGGCTGTGGCTCGGGGATTCTGGCGATTGCCGCCCTGCTGCTCGGCGCCAAGGAAGCCGTGGGCACCGACATCGACGTACAGGCACTGGAAGCCTCGCGCGACAACGCCGGGCGCAACAACATTGCCGATGAGCTGTTCCCGCTGTACCTGCCCGAGGATCTGCCGCAGGTTCCGGCCGACGTACTGGTGGCCAATATTCTCGCCGGCCCGCTGGTGTCGCTGGCACCGCAGCTGTCCAGCCTGGTCAAGAGCGGTGGGCGCCTGGCGCTGTCGGGCATTCTCGCCGAGCAGGGCGAAGAAGTAGCGGCAGCTTATGCGCAGGACTTCGAGCTCGACCCGATCGCCAATCGCGACGGCTGGGTGCGCATCACCGGGCGTCGGCGCTAAAATGACCGCTTGCCTGAACCGGATCGCCGCATGACCGACAGTTTCGTCACCCAATGCCCGCATTGCCAGACCAGTTTCCGCGTCAACCATGCTCAGTTGAGCGTGGCGCGCGGCGTGGTTCGTTGCGGCTCCTGCCTGCAAGTGTTCAATGCCGCCAAGCAGCTGCTCGAGCAACATTCCGGCAAGGACACGGTGACGCCGCTCGCACCAGCGCTGCCTGAAACGCCCGCGCCTGTCAGCGATTCTGCGGTCGTCGAACAGATCCCCGCGCCGCGCGCCATCAGCCAGAAGCAATGGAGCGCGTCGGAACTGGATCTGGACAGCCTCGATCTGGACGAAGAACTCGCCCGCCTCGAACAGCGCGAAATCCAGCCGGCCGCCGAATTCGGCCGTACCCGCGAAGAATCCTTGAGCGCCCGGCGCGACAGCGCGGAACCGGACGAAGGCACATGGTCCGACAGCCTGTTCAGCGAGCCTGCCGATGAGCGCAGCGCAGCCCCGGATGTCGAGCCGGATGTCGACGGCATCGAAACCCTCGAACCCGAGCGCACCGAACCCTCGTTATCACTGGAACCGGTGGATCTGGATGACGAGCCGCCGATCCCGCAACTGCGCCTGCACGATCCGATTGACCCGGCCGCCCGCCGCGAACGCTTCTCGGCCAGCGACGACAGCGATGACGACGATCTGCCGTTGATCACTTCGCCGCGCAAAAAACGCGAACGGGCAGAGCCCGGCGTGCGCGCCGAGGTCCTGCAGGATCTGACCGACGACCCGCTGCAACTGGACTGGCAGCAACGCCGCTCGCCCTGGGGCCGGCGCCTGCTGTGGCTGGTGCTGGTGGCATTGGCCGCCGGCGGTCTTGCCGCTCAGTACATCTCCTATCATTTCGAGGAACTGGCGCGGCAGGATCAATACCGACCATGGTTCCAGCAGATCTGCCCGCAGATCGGCTGCACCGTGCCGTCGAAAGTCGATATCGGCAAAATCAAGAGCAGCAACCTGGTGGTGCGCAGCCATCCCGAGTTCAGCGGGGCGCTGGTGGTCGATGCGATCATTTACAACCGGGCGACGTTTTCCCAGCCGTTCCCCTTGCTCGAACTGCGTTTTGCCGACCTCAACGGTCATCTGATCGCCAGTCGTCGCTTCAAACCCGGCGAGTACCTGAGCGGCGATCTCGAAGGCCTCGCGGAAATGCCGCCGCAGACGCCGATCCACATCGCCCTGGATATTCTCGATCCGGGGCCGAAAGCGGTGAATTACAGCCTGAACTTCCACTCACCGGAATGAACCGCTTCAGCGTTTCCCGATTGACGGCATTTTTCTGACTGATCGCGGCCGACCAAACCGTTGGCGATAACAGAATAACTGTTCAGATTTTGTTCAATTCAGCCTTTAACCAGTCATCGAGAGCGGGTATCATGCCCACCCTTTTTCGAACTCTCATGATCCGGCCCCACTTCAGGGAAGTCCTATGTCGGCGGTACGCATCGGCCCATATACATTGCAGAACGGTTTGATTCTCGCCCCGATGGCGGGCGTCACCGACCAGCCCTTTCGTCAGCTGTGCAAGCGTCTGGGCGCAGGGCTTGTAGTCTCGGAAATGGTCACCAGCGACATGAGCCTGTGGAATACCCGCAAGTCGCGCATGCGCATGATCCACGAAGGCGATCCCGAGCCGCGCTCGGTGCAGATTGCCGGTGGCGACGCGCAGATGCTGGCCGATGCGGCACGGGCCAACGTTGAACTGGGCGCACAGATTATCGATATCAACATGGGTTGCCCGGCAAAGAAGGTCTGCAACAAGGCCGCCGGCTCCGCGTTGCTGAAAGACGAAGCACTGGTGACCGAGATCCTGCAGGCCGTAGTGGCCGCGGTTGATGTGCCGGTCACCCTGAAGATCCGCACGGGCTGGGATCGCGAGAACAAGAACGGTCTGAACGTGGCGAAGATCGCCGAACAGGCCGGGATCACAGCGCTGGCCGTACATGGCCGTACGCGCGCCGATCTGTACACAGGGGAAGCCGAGTACGACACGATTGCCGCGATCAAGCAGGCGGTGTCGATCCCGGTGTTTGCCAATGGCGATATCGATTCGCCGGAAAAGGCCCGATACGTGCTTGATGCGACCGGTGCCGATGGCCTGCTGATAGGCCGTGCCGCTCAAGGGCGGCCATGGATTTTTCGCGAGATCGATCACTTCCTGCGCACCGGCGCGAAATTGCCCGCGCCGGAACTGAGCGAAGTGGAACGCATCCTGCTGGAGCATCTGGCTGCCCTTCACGCCTTCTATGGCGACGTGATGGGCGTGCGCATTGCCCGCAAGCATGTGGGCTGGTATCTCGCAACCTTGCCGGGCGCCAGGGAGTTTCGCGCCCGTTTCAATCGTTTGGATGGTACGGAAACACAATGCGCCGACGTTCGGGAGTTCTTCGCCGAGCGTTACAAGAGCCTGACAGGGGACGAAGAAGGGGTGGCCGCATGACGATGATGACCGAGACTTTAGTGAGTGGAACAACACCCGTGAGCGACAACGTGAATTTGAAACAGCACCTCAACACGCCGAGCGAAGAAGGCCAGACCCTTCGCGGGAGTGTCGAGAAGGCGCTGCACAATTATTTCGCCCACCTTGAGGGCGCGTCCGTCACGGATGTGTACAACCTGGTGCTGTCCGAAGTCGAGGCGCCCCTGCTCGAAAGCGTGATGAACTACGTCAAGGGCAACCAGACCAAGGCCAGTGAGCTGCTGGGACTGAACCGCGGCACGCTGCGCAAGAAACTCAAGCAGTACGATCTGCTGTAAGCATTCAATCAAACCAGAAAGGCGCCCGCGTAAAAAACGGTCGCCTTTTTTGCTGACTTCCTTTGCTTTTGATGGAAATTGAGATGACCGACCAGACTACCCGCCTGCCGATCCGCCGCGCCTTGATCAGCGTTTCCGACAAGACCGGGATCCTCGAATTCGCCAAGGAGCTCGAAGCTCTGGGCGTCGAGATCCTCTCCACCGGCGGAACGTTCAAGCTGCTGCGTGACAACGGCGTTGCCGCAGTGGAAGTCGCGGATTACACCGGTTTCGCCGAGATGATGGACGGTCGGGTGAAAACCCTGCACCCGAAAATCCACGGCGGCATCCTCGGTCGTCGCGGTATTGACGACGCGATCATGAACGAGCACGGCATCAAGCCGATCGATCTGGTAGCGGTCAACCTGTACCCGTTTGAAGCGACCATCAACAAGCCAGGCTGCGACCTGCCGACCGCCATCGAGAACATCGACATCGGCGGGCCGACCATGGTCCGTTCGGCAGCGAAAAACCATAAAGACGTGGCCATCGTGGTGAATGCCAGCGATTACGCCAACGTCCTGGAAAATCTCAAGGCCGGCGGCCTGACCTACGCTCAGCGTTTTGACCTGATGCTCAAGGCCTTCGAACACACCGCCGCCTACGACGGCATGATCGCCAACTACATGGGCACCGTGAACCAGGCCGCTGAAACCTTGAGCACTGAAGGTCGCAGCGAATTCCCGCGCACCTTCAACAGCCAGTTCATCAAGGCTCAGGAAATGCGCTACGGCGAGAACCCGCACCAGAGCGCGGCGTTCTACGTGGAAGCCAAGCCTGCCGAAGTCGGCATCGCCACCGCGACCCAGCTGCAAGGCAAAGAACTGTCGTACAACAACGTCGCCGACACCGACGCTGCGCTGGAATGCGTGAAGAGTTTCGTCAAGCCAGCCTGCGTGATCGTCAAGCACGCCAACCCGTGCGGCGTGGCGGTCAGCCCGGACGCTGAAGGCGGCATCCGTCAGGCTTACGAACTGGCCTACGCCACCGACACCGAGTCGGCGTTCGGCGGCATCATCGCTTTCAACCGTGAACTGGATGCCGAGACCGCCAAAGCGATCGTCGAGCGTCAGTTCGTTGAAGTGATCATTGCCCCATCGGTCAGCGAAGAAGCCCGTGCCATCGTTGCCGCGAAAGCCAACGTACGCCTGCTGGCCTGCGGCGAGTGGTCGGCTGAGCGCGCCGCTGCCTGGGACTACAAACGCGTCAACGGTGGCCTGCTGGTGCAGAGCCGCGATATCGGCATGATCAGCGCCGACGACCTGAAAGTGGTGACCAAACGCGCACCGACCGAACAGGAAATCCACGACCTGATCTTCGCCTGGAAAGTCGCCAAGTACGTCAAATCCAACGCCATCGTCTACGCCAAGAATCGCCAGACCATCGGTGTCGGCGCCGGCCAGATGAGCCGCGTCAACTCGGCCCGCATCGCCGCGATCAAGGCTGAGCACGCCGGTCTGCAAGTAGCCGGTTCGGTCATGGCGTCCGACGCATTCTTCCCGTTCCGCGACGGCCTCGACAACGCGGCCAAGGTCGGTATCACTGCGGTGATCCAGCCGGGCGGTTCGATGCGTGACAACGAAGTGATTGCTGCTGCTGATGAAGCCGGCATCGCAATGGTATTCACCGGCATGCGCCACTTCCGTCATTGAAGCAGCCGCAAGTTTCAAGCTGCAAGCTGCAAGAAAAAGCTGATCTGAGTCGCTTTCCCTTGCAGTTGCAGCCTCACTTAACTCAGAGCCACAAGCTGCCATCTGGCGCGATGCATACCCGCCCTTACTTGCAGCTTGTAGCTTGCAGCTTCTCCGAAGGAGTCTCTCTTTGAATATTTTGATCATTGGCAGCGGTGGCCGTGAACACGCTCTGGCCTGGAAAGTGGCTCAGGATCCGCGTGTGCAGAAGGTTTTCGTTGCACCGGGCAACGCTGGCACTGCCACTGAAGCCAAGTGCGAGAACGTCGCCATCGACGTGCTGGCGCTGGAGCAACTGGCTGACTTCGCCGAGAAAAACGTTTCCCTGACCATCGTCGGCCCGGAAGTGCCGCTGGTGGCTGGCGTGGTCGATCTGTTCCGCTCCCGTGGCCTGGACTGCTTCGGTCCGACCGCCGGTGCTGCGCAACTGGAAGGCTCGAAAGCCTTCACCAAGGATTTCCTCGCCCGCCACAAGATCCCGACCGCCGATTACCAGAACTTCACCGAGATCGAGCCGGCCCTGGCTTATCTGCGTGAGAAAGGCGCGCCGATCGTGATCAAGGCCGATGGCCTCGCTGCTGGCAAAGGCGTAATCGTCGCCATGACCCTGGCCGAAGCCGAAGACGCCGTGCGTGACATGCTCGCCGGAAACTCGTTTGGCGACGCCGGTTCGCGCGTGGTGATCGAAGAATTTCTCGACGGCGAAGAAGCCTCGTTCATCGTCATGGTCGACGGCAAGAACGTGCTGCCGATGGCCACCAGCCAGGACCACAAACGCGTCGGTGACGGCGACAGCGGCCCGAACACCGGCGGCATGGGCGCCTACTCCCCTGCCCCGGTGGTCACCGCCGAGGTGCATCAGCGCGTGATGGACCAGGTGATCTGGCCGACCGTGCGCGGCATGGCCGACGAAGGCAACGTCTACACTGGTTTCCTCTATGCCGGTCTGATGATCGACAAGGCCGGTAACCCGAAAGTCATCGAGTTCAACTGCCGCTTCGGCGATCCGGAAACCCAACCGGTGATGCTGCGTCTGCAATCGAGCCTTGTGCTGCTGGTTGAAGCCGCATTGGCGCAAGCGCTGGACAAGATCGAAGCACAGTGGGATCCGCGTCCGAGCGTTGGCATCGTTCTGGCTGCTGGCGGCTACCCGGGCGACTACGCCAAAGGCGCAGCGATCAACGGTCTGGACGCGGCGGCAGGTCTGGAAGGCAAAGTCTTCCACGCCGGCACCGCACTGAAAGACGGTCAGGTCGTTACTGCCGGTGGTCGTGTACTGTGTGCCACTGCCATGGGCGCCACCGTCGGTGAAGCTCAGCAGCAGGCCTACAAACTTGCCGCTGCCATCGACTGGGAAGGCTGCTTCTACCGCAAGGACATCGGCTACCGCGCCATTGCCCGTGAACGCGGCGAAACCCAGGAGTAAGCGATCCATCAGGCCCGGCGCGGGATGCCATTCCTCGCCGGGCTGTTCGGTCGTCGCGCATCGTTATATTCTGGCATCAACCTACGAAGGGATTTCGCCGTGCGCTGGCTCAGGATTGCCATAAGCTTCACCGTCACGCTGATGACCTTGCTCTGCATGCTCCCGGCCCAGGCCGCGCAAGGCAGTGGCTGGTCGGTATTGCTTGACGATCAGGGCATCCTGCAACTGAGCGACATCCGCTCCGCTCGCTACACCAATCAATTCAGCCCCATCGAGCTTGATCGCCTGACCGCGGCCGAACCCGAGGGCGCCCTGTGGCTGCGCTTCAAACTGGCGCCGGGCAAGCACGAACAAGTGCTGCGCATCTTTGCCCCCGATCTGTCCCAACTCAATCTCTACGTGCTCGACGGCGACCGGCTGATCGAGCAACGCAATACCGGCAACGAACGGCCGCAGGCGGAACATCCGTTGCCGAGCAGCGATTTCATGCTGCCGCTGCCCCAGGCTGACAAGCCGCTGGACGTCTACGTACGCATGGTTTCCGGCCATCAGCTGCGCCCGCACATCACCCTGCAAGCGGCAATCGAAGGCGCCGCCGATCAGAAGCAGACGCTGATTTTCGGCCTGCTGTTCGGCTGCCTCGCCATGCTCCTGCTGCACAACCTGGTGCGCTACGCCTACTCGCGCTCGCGCAGCAGTCTGTGGCTGGCGATCTGTGAGGGCCTGCTGGGGCTGAGTCTGTTCCTGTTGCTCAACCTCGCCGGTCCGTGGCTGCCAAACTGGCAAGCCATTCAGACGCCGGGCGCTTATCTGGCATTGCTGCTGACGGCTCCAGCCGGTTTGATGTTCGCCCTGCGCTTCTTTGCGCCACTGGGCCAGCACGCGCTGAACAAACTGCTGTGGGGCGACATCCTGTTGATCGTCACGTGCAGCCTGTTGCTGCTGTTCGTCAACACCTTGCCGCTGAACATCATCACTTACGCCCTGGTCGCACTGGCCGGCCTGAGCATGTTGCTGGTGGGCTTCTATCACTGGCAAAAAGGCTACCGCCCGGCGCGTCTGTTCGTCGCCGCCATGGTCGTGTTCAACATTGGCACCCTGGTTATCCTGCCGGCGCTGCTGGGGCTGACACTGGTTACGCCGCAAGGCCTGATCATGACGCTGATGGTGTTCATCTGCATCAGCGGCCTGCTGATGAGCATTGCCTTGGGCGAGCGACAGCGCAGCATCACCGAAAGCCGTTTCAGCATCAGCCGCGACCTCGCGGCAAGCAACGCCGAAATCAACGCCAAAGCCGAATTCCTCGCCAAGATCAGCCACGAAATCCGCACACCGATGAACGGCGTACTGGGCATGACCGAGCTGCTGCTGGGCACGCCGCTGTCGGTCAAGCAACGCGATTACGTGCAGACCATCCACAGCGCTGGCAACGAACTGCTGACGCTGATCAACGAGATCCTCGACATCTCCAAGCTCGAATCCGGGCAGATCGAACTCGATGACGTGCAGTTCGACCTCAACGCCTTGATAGATGATTGCCTGAGCATCTACCGGGCCAAGGCCGAGCAACAGAACGTCGAGCTGATCAGCTTCATCCAGCCGCAAGTGCCACGGGTAATCAGCGGCGATCCGACGCGCCTGCGCCAGACCTTGCTGAGCCTGCTGGAAAACGCCCTGAAGAATACCGAAGAAGGCGAAGTGCTGATCGTCGTTGCCCTGGACGAGCGCAGCAGCAAACCGCGCCTGCGCATTGCCGTGCAGGACAGCGGCGTACCGATGGAGCCGGAAGAGCGCGAGGCGCTTCTGCACGCCGAGCTGCACAGCAAGCACTTCCTCTCGGCCAATCGCCTGGGCGGCAATCTCGGCCTGGTGATTGCGCGCCAACTGATTCGTCTGATGCAAGGCGAGTTCGGCATCAAGAGCGGCGCCACCCAGGGCAGCACTTTGTGGCTGACCTTGCCACTGGACCCGGATCGCCTCGAACATCCGACCTCCGATCTGGACAGCCCGCTGCAGGGCGCGCGGGTGCTGGTGGTCGACGATAACGACACCTGCCGCAAAGTGCTGGTACAGCAATGCAGCGCCTGGGGCCTGAATGTAAGCGCCGTGCCGTCGGGCAAGGAAGCGCTGGCGCTGCTGCGCACCAAGGCGCACCTGCGCGATTACTTCGACGTGGTCCTGCTCGACCAGAACATGCCCGGCATGACCGGCATGCAACTGGCAGCGAAGATCAAGGAAGACCCGAGCCTGAACCACGACATTCTGCTGATCATGCTCACCGGCATCAGCAACGCGCCGAGCAAGATCATTGCGCGCAATTCCGGGATCAAACGGATTCTGGCCAAACCGGTGGCCGGTTATACGCTCAAGACCACGCTGGCGGACGAACTCAATCAACGCAACAAGGGCCAGGTGGTGTTCCAGCCGCAGGTCGTTACGGCGGCCACAGCGGCCAAGGTGCCGAGCGACTTCCGCATCCTCGTCGCCGAAGACAACACCATTTCGACCAAAGTGATTCGCGGCATGCTCGGCAAGCTCAATCTGCAACCGGACACCGCGAGCAATGGCGAAGAAGCGCTGCAAGCGATGAAGGCCCAGCGTTACGACCTGGTGCTGATGGACTGCGAAATGCCGATCCTCGATGGCTTCTCCGCGACGCAGCAACTGCGCGCCTGGGAAGTCAGCAATCAGCGCATCCGCACACCGATCGTCGCCCTCACCGCGCACATTCTCGCCGAACATAAAGAACGCGCCCGCCAGGCCGGCATGGACGGGCACATGTCCAAACCGGTGGAGCTGTCGCAACTGCGTGAACTGATCGAGCATTGGGTCGCCGAACGCGATCAGCAGAACCGGGCCACGACCCAGCCGTCGTAAACCGACAGATTGTCCGGTGCCTGATAGACTCCCCCCGACTCCATCGCCAGTGAGCTTGCATCATGCTCCATGTGTTGTTCAGCGTTTATCTGAAGATGCTGGTGCTCTACAGCCCGTTCTTCGTGTTGTCCTGCTTTATCAGCCTGACCCGTGGCTATTCGCGCAAGGAACAGCGGCGTCTGGCGTGGAAGGTCGCCCTCGCCACACTGATTTCCAGTGTTCTGCTGTATTTGTTCGGGCGGGTGATTTTCGATGTCTTCGGCATCACCGTGGACGCCTTCCGCATCGGTGCCGGCAGCGTGTTGTTCATTTCCGCGCTCGGCATGGCTCAGGGCAAACCGGCGGTGCAGGCCGACAATGTGCAGCAGGACGTGACCATCGTGCCGCTGACCATTCCGCTGACGGTCGGCCCCGGCACCATCGGCGCCTTGCTGGTGATGGGCGTCAGCCAGCCGCACTGGGACGACAAGCTCACCGCAATCATGAGTATTGCGCTCGCCAGTTTCACTGTCGGTGTGGTGCTGTACCTGTCCAATCGCATCGAGCGGATTCTCGGCGATCAGGGCTTGCAGATTGTCAGCCGCTTGATGGGATTGTTCGTTTGCGCGCTGGCAGCGCAAATCATCTTTACCGGTGTGAAGGGTTATCTGGTGCCTTGAGCATTGTCGCAGTGCAACCGCCACAACAAACGCCGCGTACGGTCACCGTTCGCGGCGTTTTGTTGTGCATGGCGGCCTCAGCGCAGCGCTGCGATCACCGCTGTCAGGCTGACCGTTGCCTCGACACCGCGCGCAGTGGCGAAGGCTTGCAGCCCTTGAGCCAGCGTCAAGGTATGTGGCCGCCCGGCGATGGGCAGCATCAGTAGCAGTGGGCGTTGTCCGTCGAAATTACGCACGATCAGACTGTGTCCGGAGTCCGGATCGGTCAGCACCACATCGTCATCGACCCGTGACATCCACCAATGCCCGCACTCGTCCAGATCCAGATCCAGCAGGCAAGGTTCTGCCGTTTCAGCATCTGTAGCCTGTCGTCCATCGACCACGATGCAGTCCAGGCGCTGGAAGGACGCTTGCGACAGCCGATAACCCGAGGTCTGCGAACCGTAAGCCAGCAGCAGCCTGGCGACGCCTTCGGGCAGCAATGGCTCGATCTCTGTCATGTCATCACCCACCTCGAGCGCCAGGACTTCGGCGTCGCGCTGGGCATAACTGCCGGGCAGCCAGACGCCGTCGTTCGGGCCGGCGCTGAAAATCAACTGGTCGACCGGGTCGAACAGCATCGGCTGCTTCGACCCGCGCGTACCGAGAAATGCCGACCACTGCCCGTCGCTGCGCCCGGCCAGATCGAACAGCCGGTCAAGTTGCGGCAGGTAATACAGGTAGCGTCCGGTTGCACTTGCCACTTGTATGACAGACGCGTGGGCATGTCCGTGCAACAACGCTCGCAGGCGCGCACGTAACTGTTCATCACTCTGACCCGGCACATGAGACCAGCGATTTTCCACGCCAACGATCATTGCCGGCTGGTTATCCAGCAATTGCAGATGCACCCCGTCGAGGGTCTGCGCGACCAGCCCTTCACCCTGGCGTCGCACCTCAGCAAAAGTCCATGACGTCCAGACCTTTTCAGGCCTGCCGAGCGCCTCCGATTTCAGCAAGCGATGGTCCTCGGCAAACACTCCCCGCAGTGCTTCGATCGCCATCAGCGGCTGGCGATAAAGTTGTCCGGCGCTGACCTCAAGCAACCAGACAGCGCTTTGATCCGGGGTCAGACCGAGCAGCGCCAGCTCCTTGCCCTGACCGATATCGGCCACAGCGATTCTGCCATCGACACACCATGCCGCCAGGAACGCCTGACCTGCCACATCACGTAAACCGAAGATCGGCAACGGCAGCAACGGCGCTTTCGTGGCCAGCGCGGGTAATGCGCTCAACCAATCGGAATGTCGCTGCAACCAACGCTGCCCGACACCGGCGAACCGCAGAATCGACGGCTTATCGGCCTGATCAAGCCACGCCTCATCGCTTCTGTGGGCAAGGGAAGGTACCCCGTACTGAAACACAATCGCGTCGTCGATCGCTGCCGCTGCCGGCACGTCGACGATATCGATTTCGAACAGTCGGCCGTCGTCCTTGGTGGCGATGAAACGCTGATTGGTCTGAGTGACCTCCACCACATCGTGTTCGATCACCACATTCTGCCAATGACCGGCACGGGGTTCGATGCCGCGGCTGATCGTCCGCTCCTGCGGGCTATAGAACAGCACCGCGCTGTTTTCCGCGCTGGACGGCACCAGCATCAACAAGTCCTCGGGCCAGGACCGGTCCTGCCCGGCCTGAATGCACTTGCCCGTCGCCTTGTTCAGCCAGGCCCGGTCGCGCCGACGCAACCCGGCATAGCCTTCCACGACAATGAACGGAGCATAAGACCAGCCGCTACTGCTGGCGGCCGTATCTGGCGATTCGCGCCTGAACGGGGCATCGATTTGTCGAAGCGCTTCGCGCGGTTCGAACCGATAATCCTCTGCCGCGAAAGTGATCTTGCAAGCCGTCAGCTCCACATCCCGACCGGTGATCCGATACTCGATGGTGGTGGTGCCATGCAACGCTTCTGCCGTCAGCTTCTGCACAATCCGCAGCGCACCATCGGCTTGTTGTTGGCAGCCAATGATCGTCGATCCCATACGCGGATTTTTCAGTCGGTAGCGATGCTGGACAGTACCGGTCAGCACATCGACCCGCCACAGCGATGGATGATCGGGATGGTAGAACCACGCATGGCGGGCGCTGACGCCTGCCAGAACCACGCCCTCATTGACCTCCTGCGGCAGGTTACGTGCGAACAGCACCCGGTCCCGCGCAGTGTCGTAATAGCCGGTGGTCACCACTGGTTGGCCCGGCGAATTGAACGGCACTCTGAAGTTACGCAACGGCAAATACGCTGCGGTCAATTGCCCGCTTGTGACCTGAGCGCGCAGATAGCGCTGAACCGGCGCCGGGATGCCGCTGGCTGTCATGTCGGCGCTGCGCAGCTGATCCGCAGCTTCGTTTTCGTAGTCGAGAACAACACCGATCAGATGCAGGCTGAGGCCTGTCCAGTCGATCCGGAACAGCCCCTCGGCCAGCTCGATGACACCGTCGAAACGATTCAACATCACGCCATCGACCAGCATGTCAGGTGCGCTGTCGATGCTGTCCCGTGGCTTTTCCCGAAAGCTGACCTGTTCCACCCGGGCCCAGGACGCTTGCACCGTCCATGTCACCCGTTCCCAGCCCTGCGCTTGTTCGAAATTCACCGCCAGCAGGCCTGGCACCAATCGAATCCGGTATTGCCCCTGCGGCGCGGTGATCCGGTAGGCAATCTTCTCGCGCCACTCTGGTGGCAGGTCCGGAACCACCAGTTGGCTGACCTCAGCGCTCAACTGCACCTTGATCGTCGTGGCCATGAAGACCGGATGCAGCTTGTAAAGGATGTGTGGCGCAAACGGCGTGCTGAACAGGTAAAACACCCGGTTACCGAGCGCGTCATATTCCAGCTGATGTGCCAGACGGTCATGCAACCGCGGATAGCGGGTCGTGGAAAAAGGCACGGCCCCGGCGCTGCCGAGCTGATATTCGTAGCCGTAGTAACAGACGGGTGAACAGGGCAGCACCAGCGCCTCGGGCAAGGTCCCCCAGACGCTGCCGACAGCAGGCCGTTGAAAGGCTCTGGGGATGTTGATCGCGGCATGTCGCCTGGCTGGATCATCGTCGTACTGCGGCAGCTCCAGCGCACTGCCTTTCCAGGGGTAAAACTTCTGCCCCTCGAACGCCACCCTTCTGCTGTGCAGATCCACCTCGGTAATCACGGCCAGCGCGGGGAACTGCAAGACCGCGCCAGCGCGTTCGTAAGATTGCTGATAAGCGTCGTGAATCTGCGAGAGGTGCTCGCCAATGGCCGCAGCCTTGTCCATGATCTGCCCGAGATTGCTGGCAATGGCGGTCACCCCGATACCCACGCCCAGTAGCGGCACGGCCAGCGCTGCGGCGAACGCGGCCACCGTTCCGCCCGCTGCCAGGGCGACAAGATCCAGACCCAGCGCCGCCGTGTTGAACGCCAGGGACGTGGAGAACCGCGCTCGCTGCTCATGATTCTCTGCCTGCGTCAGGTTGTAGATGTCGAAGCCGATATTGGCCACGGAAAATGCCACACCAACGCCCGTCGTGGCCTGTCCTGCCAGGCGTGCGGCGAATGAGCCCTGCTGCAACGCCCGCTCGGCCGCTGCTGCCTGACGCACCAGCTGGACGATCTGCACAGCATCGCTGGCGACACCAAAGCCCAGCTGTGCATAACTGACGTACACCTGGATCTGCAGAGCAACGGTCAACGCCGGCACGGTATCGCCAGCGCGGTAATCGCGCTGGCGCATTTCACTGATCAGCGTCTGGATCGCAAAGGCAAAACTCAGCCGGCTGCCACCGTCGTGGTCAGCCGTCTGCCCGGGCCTGGCCGCACCGCCCTGCACGAGTCGTTCGACGTATTGCCTGATTTTCTGAAAGCGCGAATCGCGGGTGATCACCGTCAGGGTGTTTTGCGCATTGCGCGGATCGATCAGGGTAATGCTGTGGCCGCCGTCGGCTTTGTTGCCGAGGGTATCGAGCAACGGCACGTAATCACCCGCCAGCTTGTGCTCAAGGCGCAAGCGCTCGGTCGCCTGCTCGAACTCGCTGGCCCAGTAGCGTGCATCCAGTTGCGCGAGACTGGCGCCCAGTCGAGCGTTTTCGCCCAGAGATCGGGTGCGGGCCAACGCTTGTTTGTGCCAGATCGACGCTCCCTGCGGATCGGCCAGTGCAACGTTGTGCAGAAAACTGTCCACGCGCAGATCCGATGATAGCCTGCGTTCGGCGATCGCCGAGGTGTCCAGTTCGATCACGTTGAATGGCGCGTTGGCCGCATCGCCCAGACTATAAAGCTTCGCCAGCGCGTTATCGTCTGCGCTCAGATAATGCTCTACGCCACGCTGCAACTGCGCACCATCGGCAAACCCATAGATAGCAAAGTTGGGGTCGTAGAAGCGATAGGCCGCGTGCTCACCGGTTCGCACTTTGGCCAGCAGCAGGGCGTGGTCGCCGGTGTCGAGCAGCAACACCGCAGGTGCCGCACTGGCGTCAAGCGCAGCCATGATGCCGTCCAGGCGTTGCACGCCGCGAGCGCTGCCGACCTCGCCGGTGGGCAAGGCGCGCAGTTCGTCCAGCGCACTGCGCAACGCCCGCGAGCCAAGTTCGTCGGGACTCGCGCTGGCGCTGGCGACATGCCCGACCAACGCCCGCTCCGCCGGCTCGCCAGCTGCAACGGCGGCGCCCATCAGCAGCACCAGCGGATAACAGCGGCGCCCCGGGTCGCCTGCGTTGTGCTGCAACAGATCCTGCGGCAACTGCTTGACCGACACCGCGCCGGCCTTGAAAAAGACGTCACGCACCTGGCCGCTGCGCTGCAAGATCTGCGTGCGAAACTCCTGCCGGGCGCTGCGCTTGATCTGGCCGATACGCTCGCCCCACTGGCGCAGCGTCAGCGGCTCGGACATGGCTTGCACCTTGAGTTCGCGAGTCGTCGATGTGGCCGTCGGCAGGTCGCGTCCCAGCCCGTTCTCGAACGCCGCCGAGCGGCGCTGGCGCACGGCTTTTTCAATCGCATCGTAGCGCGCGAAAGTGCCGTCGCGGTCAGTTGCGATGGCCAGGTCGCGCACCTGTTGCCAGGTATCGGCGAAGCCGCCCTCGTCCACGCTCGTCGCGCCGAAAATCCCCCCGAGCACGACCCGCATCGCGGGGCTCAGTTGCTCCAGCGGCAGCGTGCCGTGGGCGATGCGGCTGAACAGTTCGTTGAGATGGCTGACGGAATCCGCGCCACGGGAGCTCGGCGCCACGACAGGTCCTTGCGCCAGCACCTGTTGGCGGGTGTCGAAGTCGATGACCACGGCTTGATCGAAGGTAACCTCCCCGCTCAGCTTGTCTCGCATCGCTCGGATGAACGGCTCGCCCAGATCATCCATCAAGCGCTGCAGCACCGCGGTCAACAGCACCGGTTTGCCTTCGACAACGGGCCAGCCGCGTTCGAAGGTCAGGCTTCGATCACTGAGCAGGTCGGACAAGCGTCCGGCATAACGGGATTTGAGCTTGCCCTCGGCCCACCGGGCGTGTTCCATCTCCAGCCAGTCTTTTTCCGTGCCCCTGACGATCCAGCCGGAAATGGTTTCCTCTTCGGTATTGACGTTGTAGCCCTCGCGCAAACGCTGTTGCGCCAGCACCTGACGAGTGAAAAACGGATCGCAATTGGCTTCAATGTATTCATGCAATCCGGCGAGGGCCGCGCCGGGGCCGGTGAGCGTTACCGTTCCCCCCGCGTCATTACGAATGCCGTCCTGGTAATAGGTGACAACCGCTTTGAGCAATTGGTAGGCATAAGCTTCATTCCAGTTGGTGAAGTTCGACCTGACCAACATCTCTTCGATGACTGCCGCAGCGACCGTGGTCAGGGTTTCACTGTCGGCCCACCCGGATCCCGAGTTGGCCATGCGTCTTTCAACTTCAGTAAGCACGTCGTAATTAAGCCGAATGACTTGCATGATCGACATCGTCATGCCGCTGCCCGGCTGGGCGATGAAATGTGCATTCATTTCTTCGCCGATTTGCAGCCCCATGCGAAAGCCGTTCTCACCGGCCTCCACGGTCTGTGGCGGCACGAACAGTTCAAGCACGTCCGGTTCGCTGCGAGCAAAATCCTCGAGAAGTTGTTTATGTTGTTCTGGGAGACTGCCGGTTCTGTCGGGGTAATGCTGCGGATCGCGTCCAGGCATCAACTGCGGGTTGTTGTTCAATAGAAGTTGCAGAACACCGATTTTCTGCGTCTGGCTGTAATCGCTGATATCGACACCGCCCAACTTATCGAGCAGTGGCGGCAGATAATCCATGTCGGTATAACGCCCGCCTTCACGAAGTTCTGCCTGCAAGCGCACCACATCGCTCGCTGCGGCAAAGTTACCGCGCATCGACACTTCGCGGCGGTAAACGTCCGCCAGCAAGTCATCGGCAAAGGCGTGAGATACATCGCGTAATTGCAGATCCGCGCCAACCATCGCCAGATGGCTGTCGAGGCAGCGCTGACGAAAAGCCTGCAGCGTCGCGCGGTCCTTGCCATAAGCACGCACCATCAGATCGATGCGCGCTTGATCGGCTCGCCCCTTCCACTTCGGCTGGCTGAGGTAGTCGAACATCTGCTGTTTCAACACCCGTGCGCGGTCTTCAATCATCGTCGCCAGTTGCCCGGCATGCTTGAGTGCAGCGCCACCGGACGCCATCGCATCAGCCCTGGCACTGTCGAGAATGACCCGGTTCATCTCGAAAGCCAGCAACGCATCGCTGTCGTACCAAAGGTTGAAGCGGTAACCCTCCGCCGCCATCACCTGACGCCAGATATTCATGTAATCGCGCTGATTGACCCCGACTTCGCTGCCGCCAACCCAAACGAAATGGATAACCTTCGGAACCGGCCGGGTCAGCCCCGACAACATTTCCACGGTCGTCGAAAGCCGTGACAGATAATGTTGCAGCCCGCGCGCAATGTCATCGACAGCCACCGGGACAGGGGTTTTCTTGCGTTTGAGCAGCGCTGCAAGTTGCTCTTGAAACAGGCTCGCCAGGGTCAACAACGACACCGGATCGGTCGTTTGACTGGCTTGCTGGTAACAGTCGTTCAGCGCTTGGTACTGCGCCGAGGCAGAGAACTCCCGTAACGCCCTGGAGATCACCGAATACTCTTGCGCAGATACGAACGCTCGCCCGAACGAATAATCGTTTTTCAAAGCCATTACACACTCCTTGTTTATTAAATGGCTCATTGACCGCGCACACTTTCGCGCCGCTGCAGAGCGGTAGATTGATTTGAACGACACTCGACAAGTGCTGTGAACACAGCACCCTAGTGGGCGAATACGCGCCACACAAACAACAAGGAATACAAAGCTTGTCACCGGCAATATCTGATAACACCGGAGCACTACGCTGTAACGGCAGCGAAATAATTAGCGGACCGGCGCGACCGTCGGGCATAAAAAATGGCCCTGCCCTGTGGGACATGACCATTGTTTATTGCTGGTGGAAAACAATTGAAACTTCAATCGGACTTACAACCGCTCAAACTTTCCCGTCGCTGAGAATTGCATGAGCGGAGGGTTTTTCAGGACAGCGGTTTTTCACCATACCAACGCGGCGTGTACACCCATTCACCGCCCCCGGCACGGGCGAAGGTGCAGGTGGTCGAAGAGCCGATCAACACCATGGTGCGCATGTCCACCTGTTCCGGTGTCAATGCGCCCAGGGTCGTGGTGCGCAGCGTCTGCCCCGGCCGGCCGATGTCCCGACCGAGCACCACCGGTGTTTCAGGCAAGCGGTGCTGCGCAACGATCTCCAGCGCCCGGCCCAACTGCCACGGGCGCGCCCGGGAAATCGGGTTGTAGAACGCCAGGGCCAGATCCGCTTCGGCGGCCAGATCCAGACGTTTCTCGATGATCGACCACGGCTTGAGGTTGTCCGACAGCGACATCACACAGAAGTCGTGGCCCAGCGGCGCACCGGCCTGAGCCGCAGTGGCCAGCGAGGCGGAAACGCCCGGGAGGATTTCCAGATCAACGCTGTGCCAGGCCGGATCGTTAGATTCGTGCAGGGCTTCGAGCACCGCAGCGGCCATGGCGAACACGCCCGGGTCGCCCGAGGAAACCACGATCACCGAGCGGCCTTCGGCGGCGAGCCTGAAGGCATGGCGGGCACGCTGCATTTCTTCGCGATTGTCGGTGCAGTGCTGCACCTGATCATCGCGGAACGGGCCGGCCATCCGTACGTAGGTTTCGTAACCCAGCACATCGGTGGCGCGGGCCAGTTGGGCTTTCACCGCTGGCACCATCAGTTCGGCGGCGCCGGGGCCAAGGCCAATGACCGCGAGGCGACCACGCGGGCGGCCGATCTGCGCGACGTCCAGCGGTTGCTCGGCAATCGCGATCGCCAGATGTTCTGCGCTGATCACCTTCGCCGCAGGCACTGCAACCCGGGCCAACGTCTGAAGATCGTTTTGCGCCGCGACGAAGCGCAGCGGCACGCCCAACTCGAGCGCAGCTTCGCGCAAATTCGATGCTGCCATTTCAGCGTCTGCTGCCACCAGACACGCCAGTGCCGGCACGGCGACGCTGGCCTGTTGCAACGCAGTGCGAATGGCGTTCGGCAGATCCGCCACCTCAGCACTCACCGCCACCGCCACACTGCGCGGGTAGATCAGCAATTCATCGGCACTGGCCACCCGCTGCGCACTGCTCACATGAATCGACCGCTGCGCCTGCGGATCCTGCGGCAACTGCGCCTGATCCAGCCATGGCGCCGCGCCTTCGATGCGCACGCTGTGCCCGGCGAGCAGGTCGGAAACGAAGCGTTTGCCCGATTCCAGATCCGCCAGTGCATAGCCGCTCGGCGGATTGAGCAGGCAGGTGCCAAAGCGCAATTCGCCGCTGGTGGTGATCGCCGGCGCGACTTGCAGCGCCGCCGCAATCTCCCGGGCCATGACGTTGACCCCGCCGAGGCCACCGAGCAACGGCACCACCGCGCTGCCGTCTTCGGCCACCGCCAGCACAGCGGGTTCAGCGCCTTTCTCCAGCAACAGCGGCGCCAGTGTGCGAATGACAATGCCGGCCGCGCACAGGGCAATGATCGGCGTGTCCTGTTGATACAACGCGCGCAGGGTCGCGCCGAATTCCTCATAGCGGCTGTCGGCGCCTTCAACCCGTCCGGCAAGGCCATGGATTTGCGCCGCCGGATAGACCTGCTGAATGCGCCGCGCCGTGGCGAGGCTGCCCTGGCCGAGGATGACGATGGCGGGAGTCGCTTGGCTCATCAACCTTGCCACCGTTCGCCCGGGACGATGATCAGCGAGAAGTACGGCGAGGACATCGGCTCGACCTGATCCATCGGCACGATCTTCTGATTGGCCATGGTCGCGCGCTCGACATACAGCGCGCGCTCGGCGAGACCGAGTTCTTCCAGCACCTGACGCACCTTGGGAAAGTTGCGCCCCAGTTTCATGATCACCGCCGCATCGGCATCGGCCAGACGCCGCTTCAATTCTTCATGGGGCAGCACGCCGGAAAGCACCGACAGGCTCTGATTGCGATACACCAGCGGCGCGCCGAGCACCGAAGCGCCGCCGAGCATCGAGCACACGCCGGGCACGACTTCGGCCTCATAACGGCTGGCGAGGCGGTCGTGCAGGTACATGTAGGAGCCATAGAAAAACGGATCGCCTTCGCAAATCACCGCCACATCGCGGCCGGCATCCAGGTGTTCGGCGACCGCCACAGCGGCTTCGTCGTAGAAATCGCTGATGACCTGTTCATAGGACAGCGGCGCCGGCAACGCCTCGGTGGTCACCGGATAGACCAGCGGCAGCAGATTCTGCGCCTCGACCAGATGCGCCTCGATGATGCCGAACGCATTGCCCTTCTTGCCCTTGGCCACGAAATACGCGACCACTGGCGATTCGCGCAGCAGGCGCAAGGCTTTGACGGTGATCAGTTCCGGATCACCGGGGCCGACACCGAGGCCGATCAGACGTCCTTTGGCCTCCATCATTCGATCTCCGTGGCGAGGGCATTGACGGCGGCGGCGGCCATGGCACTGCCGCCCAGGCGACCCTGCATGATCACGAACGGCACGCCGCGACTGTCGGCGGCCAGTGCCGCTTTCGACTCGGCAGCACCGACGAAGCCGACCGGGAAGCCAAGGATCAGTGCCGGTTTTGGCGCGCCGGCGTCGAGCATTTCCAACAAGTAGAACAGCGCGGTCGGTGCGTTGCCGATCACCACCACGCTGCCTTCAAGGTGCGGGCGCCACAGTTCCAGCGCGGCGGCCGAGCGGGTGTTGCCCAGCTCACGGGCAAGCTCAGGCACGCTGTCGTCGCGCAAAGTGCAGATCACTTGGTTATTGGCCGGCAGACGCGCGCGGGTCACGCCTTCGGAGACCATCCGTGCGTCGCAGAGAATCGGCGCACCGGCCGCCAGAGCATCGCGCCCGGCCTTGCCCGCGCCCTCGGAGAATTGCAGACCGTCGACGGCCTCGACCATGCCGCAGGCGTGGATCACCCGCACCGCCAGTTTTTCCAGATCGGCGGGAATGCGCGCCAGATTGGCCTCGCGGCGAATGATCGCGAAGGAGTTGCGATAGATCTCCTGACCGTCGCGGATGTAATCAAGCATCAAGGGGGCTCCGGGAGCGGGCGTCGAGCAGGGTCGCGGCCGCTTCAATAGTAAGGTTGCAGGCGTGCAGCGTGCCGAATCCGGGCTGTGCTGCATCGCGAAAATAGAGGTCGTAATGACCGGGGGCGGCCGCCAGCAGCGTGGCTGGCGCGCAATGGGCGGCGGCGCAGGAGCGCGAGCAGCCCGACAGGTGCACGCTGAGCCCTGCGGGCAGCAAAGGTGCCAGTTGCCGGGCATCCTGTTTGGTGTCGGCAAGGCCTTTTCCGCAGCCATCGGCGCCGGTGCAGGCGATCAGGCGAGCCAGTGGTTCGGCCTCGGTCGTCAACAGACCCAACGCCCGCAACTGCTCAAGCACGTTGTCGGTATCCGTGGCTTTCACGTTCGGCAGCAGCAGGCTCTGCCACGGCGTGAAGCGCAGACTGCCATCGCCAGACTGTCGGGCCAGTTGCGCCGCGCCACGCAGCATCGCCGGATCGAGACGGCCCAGTGGCGGCACCGCGACGACGTAGCAGCGGCCTTGCGTGTTCTGCTGATGAGCGCCGATGTGCAGCGCGTCTGCCGACGCCGGGCGCTGCCAATTGCTGATTGCCTTGAGCGATACGCGCTCGCGCAACGATTCCAGAAACGCGAGCCTGGGCAACTCATCGAGCAGATGGCGCATCCGTGTTTGCTCTGGCCGGGCCAGGTCGAGGAACAGTTCCAGCGCGGCGACCACCAGCGCGTGAGCGTTGTCCTGAGTCACAGCGCCAAGAGGGCGATCGGTCGGGCAACCGGCCAGACCGAATGCCCAGAGGACTTCGCCGTCACGCTCGAATGCCGACAACCACAGATCGTGCGGATGTTCGAGCATCGCCAGCGCTTCGCCGCCATCGAGCTGCACGGCGAACTTGGCGCTCAACTCATGGAAGCGCGGATGGCTTTGCAAGGTGTCGAGGATTTGCCCTGCGAGCGAGCGCGTGTCGATCAGCATCTGCCGATCGATGCCGGCGGCCGGGCTGAGCATCAGATTGCGCACATCGTCGCCGGCAGCGTTCTTTGGCCCGAGGCCAGCGGCCAGCAAGCGCTCGATCAGCGCCGCCGATTGCGCACCGATGCCGCGAATCTGCAGGTTGCCGCGATTGGTCGCTTCGATCGCACCGCTCGCAAACGCTTCGGCGACAGCGGCCACCGCATCGGCCTGATCCGCGCTGATCGAACCGCCATCAAGCTTGATCCGGCAGATACCGCCGTCCAGTGCCTGGACGATACGCAGCAACCCCGGGCAGGCCGAGGGGCGTAAGGCAGTGGACATCGGGCGTTCGTTCAAGGGGCTGACCAGTTGTGTGGCAGAAGCGCTTCGCGGGCGAAGGCGCGGTATTATGCCTGCTTTGCCCACCGGTATGAAAAGTCTGCCCTCTGTCTCGACCGGTGGGGCAGGCAGGCTTCAGTTGTTGCCTCTGCCGCGCTCTCAGGTCAGGGCGATAATCTGCTTTTCGCGCCGCTCACCCAATAACGCAATAATCCTGGCTCTCGAGAAACGGTAATCATCGGCATCTATAAGAGCCTTGTAGCAATCAACAGCAAGGTTGCCCACTATCTGCTCAGCATTGAAGCGTCGCTCAAGCACATTGCCCGGAACAGGCTCTTTGACGGCAAACGAAATGACGACCATCGTAAGCGTCGATTCCGCAGATACGCTGCCAAGCATGAAGCGAATCGACTTGCCCTCTTGCAGAATATTTCGCTGAAGCAACTCAAGGGCCGCACCGTTGCTCTCCAGTTGCGAGGTCAGATTGGCAATTACCTGTTGGTTCAAAACTGCCGGCGACCATCCTTGCAAGAGATCTTGAGTCAACTCCAGCAGAGTAAAAGTATCGGGCGTAGTGACCGGCGCGCTGATAACCGGATCGTCGAAAAACAAAGCACCGGTGACTTTCAAAGCCGTTTTATTGGCGTCATTCCATGCATCGCATTCAACAGCATCGGGAACTTTATGCGAGGCGACCGTTTGTGAATAAAGCAGCGCATCGAGACTGTCATCAATGTCAGATGCCGACAGCTCTTTACTCACCAGCACTAGTGCCCCTGCGCATACGAAAACCTTCGAAATCGCGAACATTTGCATCTCCCACAAAAAAACCAGAGGCTTGCGCCTCTGGCATTAATCACTTTCAGACCGATTGGCCAAATTCGTAGCTGAGCGCTTTCTCACGCTGCTCAGTCAGAGCCTTGACAATCAATGGTTCTACCATTGCATAGTCTTCCTCATCCATATACATCGTGGCGCCGGCGTTATAAATCTCCACAGCAGATGTTGCCCATTCTACAAACAGTACTTTGGTAGGTTGAGCCGAAGCCAGATATTGCACAGCAGCGATTGCCAGGGTGATACCACCTTCATCATCCTGCGAAGCCGCACTCATGCAAAAGTTGCCACCTTCGGCTTTCTTCGAGTTGTTCTCGAACAGCGTCAGGGCCTGTGGTTCATTTTTCAGCGCATCCATGGTCGCATCTGCCACAGAGGACAATACTTTAAGGGCTGCCTGGCCCTGCCCGACCGCAGCACCAACAGCGGTATGCAGAACAGACAGGACAACATTGTCCATGGTCAGCTTTTGCGAAGTAGCGGTATATCGATTATAAGGCTGGCTGAAAGCAAACCAGCCAGCCAGTTTCATCAATCGCATAAACTCGTTATAGCGCTGTTCTTTTTGGTTGGACGCCGGATATTTGAGCAAGGCAACCAGATCGGCATACATGTAGGTGTTTTTAACGATTCGCTTGCTGCGCTTGGACATGCTTGCATCAAAGCCTGCAATACCCGAGCCCATGATTGCAGCATTCAGTTCATCTTTATCAATCGGCAAGCTACTGCCAACACTTGCCGAACGCGAACGCAGCACTGGCTGCGCAGCGATAAAGTCATTGGTTTGTGCAATCAAACTAAACCGCTCAACAGCGGGCATTACATCTTTATTCAGCTCAGTCATAAATGGATTCCTTTCATGGTTAAAACACCGGCTTGGTGTGGAAAACAAACTAGCCACAGCACCGGAGTTAATCAAATCGAAAATCCATGCATTTAATTTCAGACCGTCATACAAACCATCAAACAAAGCTGTACAACTAACATCAAGCGCCCCGAGCCAACTCAATTTCACGCGTGCGCATATCAAGCACTGCAGCAGCCAACTGAAGCCGATTTTCATTTATCGCGGCAGACCTGATCAAAAAGCGCCTGGAGCGGATATCAAGCTCCGAACCCGTATGTTGAATAGTCCAGAACAAATAGGTAGAGGACCACTTCGCATCAAGCAAGCGAACATTACTGACGACAATCTCCAACTCCCTATTGAAATTGTATTGAGCAGGAGAAAAACGAAAATCGCTCCACTCCCGAGCGCTGCCTCTAAATACGTCTATGGCGTCCGAATGTGTCTCAAGCATATGGAACGCTTCCTTCATTAGCCCGACTTTTTCCCGACTTAGTTGTTGCGACAAGGATCGCGCCCAGACGTCCAGCGCATTGCCGGTAAAGTTCTTGTCAACATGGATTACCGGAGCCTGCTCAAGGCTCCAGCCGACAGACCAAAGCACCCCAGAATAATATTCGAACCAAGCAGCTGGCTCACTGTTTCTGTTATGACGCAAATCGGCTCTGTATTCTGCCCAGCGCATACTGTCTTTGACGAATCGTTTGTCTTCCGGCGTCAACCCGGAAAAGAAGGACAACAGATTATTCCCCATCACTGTCGCACTGCCTTGGTTGGGCAGTGCCGAGATACTGTTCAAAACATTGCTCATTTCAATTATCCATTCGATTATTCAACTTACTAAAAAAGTACCTTCCAGATATTCACAAGTACTTTCAGCGGAACGCCGATTCAATACTTGTGAAGAACTCGAAAAATCACAAAAAACAACGTAAACATTCAATGTCGGCGCTCCTGAAAAAAGGACAGCAGCCAGTTATCGATTGTCGCGTTATCATGTCGCCCGCTTCGCTGGACGCAGGATCTGGAGTATGAAATGGGCGATTGGCTGACCGTTGTGGGTATTGGTGAAGACGGCTTCAAGGGCCTGGGCAAGAACGCCCGGCGTGCTCTGATGGGCGCTTCGCGGATCGTCGGCGGCCAGCGTCAGCTGGATCTGCTGCCGCCGTGCATCGGCGGCGAGCGGCAATTGTGGCCGAGTCCGTTTTCCCTCGCGCCGGTGCTCGAGTCGCGGGGCGAGCCGGTCTGCGTGCTGGCCAGCGGTGATCCGATGTTTTACGGCGTCGGTGCCAGTCTGGCGCGTCATGTGCCGAGCGCCGAAATGGCGATCATTCCCGCGCCTTCGTCCTGCGCACTGGCCGCGGCGCGCCTGGGCTGGCCGTTGCAGGAGGTGACGGTTGTGTCGCTGGTGGCGCGTCCGTTGGCGGCACTCAATGCGCATCTGTTCAGCGGCGTGCGTCTGTTGCTGCTGAGCAATGACGGCAGCAGCCCGGCAGCCGCTGCGCAATTGCTGTGCGAGCGTGGTTTCGGCGCAAGTCGCATGACTGTTCTGGAACATCTGGGCGGCGACGCCGAACGACGTATCGAACGCAGCGCCAGCGAATGGGGCGATGCGGCGGTCGCCGACCTCAACGTCGTCGCTGTCGAGTGCCTGGCCGACCCCGGTGTTACCGGCCTGTCGCGCCTCGCCGGTTTGCCCGATTCGGCGTTCCGTCACGATGGCCAGTTGACCAAGCGCGACGTGCGCGCCATCACCCTCGCCCGCCTGGCGCCGAAACCCGGCGAACTGCTCTGGGATGTCGGCGCCGGCAGCGGCTCGATCGGCATCGAGTGGATGCGTGCGCACCCGAGCTGTCGTGCCGTGGCGGTCGAGGCCGACGAGGGCCGTCAGCAATTGATCGAACACAACCGCGATGCGCTGGGCGTACCCGGCCTGCAACTGATTCGTGGCAAGGCGCCGCAAGCACTGGATAACCTCGAACGGCCGGACGCTGTTTTTATCGGCGGCGGCGTCACCCGTGAGGGTGTATTCGAAACCTGCTGGGACCGGCTCAAGCCCGGCGGCCGTCTGGTGGCCAACGCCGTGACCCTGCAAAGCGAAGTCACCCTGATGCACTGGCGCGAACAATACGGCGGTGAGCTGACGCGCATCCATGTCGCCCAGGCGCAACCGCTCGGCGAGTTCGACACCTGGCGTCAGGCGTTGCCGATCACCCTGCTGGAACTGGTCAAACCCCTCGATGCGTGACGAAACCGCCGAACAACCCGCGCCCCTGCGCAGCGGCCTCACCACCGGCAGCTGCGCCACCGCCACCAGCCTCGCCGCCGCGCGCCTGTTGCTCACCGGCATCGCTGCCGACGCGGTGCACATCACTTTGCCCAAGGGCAAACAGGTGCAGATGCGCCTGGAGTTCTGCCGACTGAGCGAAGACGGCGCCGAAGCCGGTACGATCAAGGATGCCGGCGATGACCCTGATGTCACCCACGGCGCCCTGCTTTACTCACAGGTGCGCCTGTCAGCCGAACCGGGAATTCGCTTCAACGCCGGTGTCGGCGTCGGCACGGTGACCCGACCAGGTCTGGTATTGGCCGTCGGCGAGCCGGCGATCAATCCGGTGCCACGCAAAATGATCAGCGATCACCTGACCTTGCTCGCCGCCGAAACCGGCTACGGCGGCGGCTTCGAAGTCACGGTCAATGTTGAGGGCGGCGCAGAACTGGCGCTGAAAACCATGAATCCACGGCTGGGCATTCTTGGCGGCCTGTCGATCCTCGGTACCAGCGGCATCGTCCGACCGTTTTCCTGCGCCGCCTACATCGCCTCGATCCATCAGGGCATCGACGTGGCGAAAACCAACGGCTATCTGCACATCGCCGCGTGCACCGGCAACGCCAGCGAAGACACCATGCGCCGGGTCTATGACCTGCCGGAAATCGCCCTGATCGAGATGGGTGATTTCGTCGGTGCGGTGCTCAAGCATCTGCGCAAAGTGCATGTGGATAAACTCAGCCTGTGCGGCGGCTTCGGCAAGATCAGCAAACTCGCCGCCGGGCATATGGATCTGCATTCGCGGCATTCGAGCATCGATTTGCCGCAGCTGGCCGAATGGGCGGCGGCGATTGGCGCGGACCCGGCGTTGCAGCAAGGCATTCGCGAAGCCAATACCAGCCAACAAGCCTTGGCCATGGCGAGTGCGGCGGGCATTGCTTTGGGGGATGAGGTTTGTCGCCATGCGCTGGATTTCGCTCGCAGCGTAGTGCCGGCGCAGATCCAGGTCGAGGTGTTTGCCATTGATCGTCAGGGCGGGATTGTCGGCCACGCCGGAGGTTTTGCATGAAACGGCTCCTGTTGCTCGGCGGCGTGACTGAAGCGCTGGCGATTGCCCGCACGCTAGGCCCACAACATATCTACAGCCTCGCCGGCGTTGGCCGGGTGCCGAGCGATTTGCGCTGCCAGGTTCGGGTCGGCGGCTATGGCGGCGCGGAGGGTCTGGCGCAGTTCATCGCCGATGAAGGTGTCGATCTGCTGCTCGACGCCACGCACCCGTACGCCGCACAAATCAGCGCCAACGCCGCCCGCGCGGCACAGCTTGCCGGCATTCCCTGCTGGGCCTTGCGCCGCCCCGCCTGGCAGCCGCAAGCAGGCGATGACTGGCGCGAGGTCAGTGACTGGGCCGAACTGATCACAGCGCTGCAACCGTTCCACCGCCCGCTGTTCACCCTCGGTCGTGAACCGCTGCAACACCTCGACGAAATCCCCACCCACCAGTTCTGGACCCTGCGCGCCCTCGACGTCTATCCCGGCAACCCACGCTGCGAAGTGATCGGCGCACGCGGCCCGTTTTTGCTGGAAGACGAGCGAGCGCTGTTCGAGCGCAGGCAGATCGATGTGCTGATCAGCAAGAACAGCGGCAGCAGCGCGACTGAGCCGAAGCTGGAGGTGGCGCGTGAGCGGGGAGTGCCGGTGCTGGTGTTGAAGCGCCCGGGGTTGCCGGGGGTTGATCAGGAGTTTGAATCAGTCGCTGAAGTCCTCGCCGCCCTTTCCCACTGAATCGGCACGGCCCTTTGTGGGAGCGAGCCTGCTCGCGAAGACGTTCGGGACTACCTGAAAACCCCAGCGGATCTGGGCCAATACATCAAGGGCTGTGAACTGGAAGATTCGGACGATGGGCAACTTAACCGAGCAGCGGGTCGAGACGTTATGCAGACCATACGAGCACGAATAGAGACCGATGCGGATTTCGCCCAGGCATTGCGAATCGAAGCCGCTACACTCATTCACAACGGCGAAATCGAAACGGGGCGCAGACTGTTGCAACTTTTGCAGCAAGCACTGCGACACCAAACCGCACGACGCTTTTTTACTTATCGGCCCTGATCAGGCTAAATGGGCCGCGCCTGATCGCCCACCCAACGGACCTGTCCCATGAACCGACGCCGGTTAGCATTTGCCTGGATCGCCTGCCTTGCAGTGCTGTTCAACATGCTCGCCATGCCGCTGAGCGGGGCGATGGCGCAGGCGGCCAGTTCACCGGCCGAGCAGATACTCTGGAGCAGTTTCTGCACCGGCACCGGAATGAAGATGGTGGCGATCGACATCGGTGCCACGGATCAGAAGGCTCCGCAGAACGACAGCCATTCGAACATGCAGCACTGCTGGTGTTGCTCAGGTGGGGCGCCATTGCTGGCGCTGCCGGGGCATTCGCCGCAGCTGTATTTCGCGCAATTTGAAAGCAACCGCAGCGTTGCGCCCACCTCCCTGCAAACCCCGACGCCGCGCCAGCAATGGCCGAGTCTCAATCCCCGTGCTTCCCCTCTGGTCTGATTTGTTCGCGCCACAAATCCGCGTTTCAAATCGTTCTGGAGAACTGCCATGTTGAAGAAACTCTTCGTCCTCGCTGCGCTGTTGTTGCCGGCGTGCTTCGCCCATGCCCATGAATACAAGGCGGGTGCGCTGGAAATCGCCCATCCGTGGTCGCAGGAACTGCCGCCGAATGCGCCGACCGTCGCCGCCTACTTCATTATCCACAACACCGGCAAAAGCGCCGATCGCCTGCTCAGCGTCGACTCGCCCATCACTGCACAAGCGCAGTTGCACGAGCACGTGATGCAGGGCGATCTGATGAAGATGCAGCAAGTGCCAAGCGTGGAAATCCCCGCCGGCGGCACCGTGACCTTCGCGCCGATGGCTTATCACGTGATGCTGCTCAACCCGAGCGATCGCAGTCTGCTCAGCGACGGCAAGCGTTTCCCGATGACCCTGCATTTCGAAAAGGCCGGTGACGTCAGCGTTGAAGTTGCCGTGCAGAAGAAAGCGCCGGAATCCGCTCAGGGCCACGTCCACGCTCAGTAACCGACCCGGCTGACTTCGCCCATGCGTCCGTTGCGCGCCAGGCCCGTCCCGCATCACCGTCAGACTCAAGCGCTGACGCGTGGCAGCTGGATCGCCCTGTTCGCCATGCTGATGATTTTCATCGGTCCACTGATTTCTCAGTCGATGCCGATGGATCAACACGCCTCGACGTCGATGCCAATGAGCATGGACATGTCGATGGACATGCCCGGCATGAATCACAGCGGCCATGCAGCCCAGCCTGCGGCCGAGCATTGCCCGCCGCAATCTTCGCATCACGTGCTGTGGGAAAAATGCGGCTATTGCAGCCTGCTGTTTAACTGCCCGGCACTGACCGGCGGCGGCGATTTCGTCGCCTTCAACATCCCGCCACCGAACACCTTCACCCCACCCTCCCCGCGTCTGGGCCATGCCCGCCAACCCTTCTTCCCCGGCGCCCGCACCCGCGCCCCGCCCATCGCCACGTAAACACGCACCTCTGATTGCACACGGTTGAGAAGACAGCGCCAGGCTGCCGGCCGTGGTGTTTACGACTGTTCGATGGAAATTGTCATGTCCAGGTTTACTGCTGTCCCCTGCGCGGAATCTGCCCGCGCGCACTTTGCCCTGAATGAATCGCGGATTCGTTGCAGGCACGCGATTGCCGTCCTTTGCGGCGTACTGCTGACACCGCTGGCGCTGGCTGATGATCACACCGGCCACGGAAATCAACTGAGCCCGACGGTGATCACTGCCATCGCCCCGAGCTCACCACTGACGATCGTCACCAACCCCAAGGATCCGCGCCAACCGGTGCCGGCCAGTGACGGCGGCGATTACCTGAAGACCATTCCCGGCTTCGCTCTGGTGCGCAATGGCGGCACCAACGGCGATCCGGTGCTGCGCGGCATGTTCGGTTCGCGCCTGAATATCCTCACCAACGGCAGCATGATGCTCGGCGCTTGCCCTGGCCGGATGGACGCGCCGACCTCGTACATCTCGCCGGAAACCTACGACAAGCTCACGGTGATCAAAGGCCCGCAGACGGTCCTGTGGGGGCCGGGCGCATCGGCCGGTACGGTGCTGTTCGACCGTGAGCCGGAGAACTTCGGCGAACTCGGCACTCGCGTCAACGCCAGCATCCTGGCCGGCTCGCATGGGCGTTTCGACAAGGTTGTCGACGCGGCTGCCGGCGGTCCGTTGGGCTACGTGCGAGTCATCGGCAACACCGCGCATTCCGACGATTACCGCGATGGCAACAACGACATCGTCGCCTCGCGTTACGACAAGTGGAACGGCGATGTCGCACTAGGCTGGACGCCGGATGCCGACACCTTGATCGAACTCACCGCCGGCAAGGGCGACGGCGAGGCGCGGTATGCCGGGCGCGGCATGGACGGTTCGCAATTCCTGCGCGAAAGCCTCGGCCTGCGTTTCGAGAAATCCAACATCAGCGAGGTGCTGGAAAAACTTGAGGCACAGGTCTATTACAACTACGCCGACCATGTGATGGATAACTACACCCTGCGCACCCCGTCCGGCACCGGGATGATGGCAGGGCCCATGGCGTCCAACGTCGACCGCCGGACCCTCGGTGCACGGATCAAAGCAACCTGGCGCTGGGCTGATGTTCAGCTGATCACCGGCCTCGACGCACAGACCAACGAGCACCGCCAGCGCAGCTCAATGGGCATCGATACCTACAAGGACCTGCCGTACAGCAAGGACGCCGATTTCCATAACTACGGCGTGTTCAGCGAAATGACCTGGTACGCCGCCGAGCGTGATCGCTTGATCACTGGCGCCCGTGTCGACCATGCTTCGGCGAAGGATTACCGGCAGACCACCGGGTCGGGGATGATGTCCCGCCCCAACCCGACCGCCGACGACACCCGCGCCGACACCCTGCCCAGCGGCTTCATCCGTTACGAGCATGACCTCGCCGACAGCCCGACCACGCTCTACGCCGGCCTCGGCCATGCGCAACGCTTCCCGGATTACTGGGAGTTGTTTTCGCCCAAGTCCGGCCCGGCAGGATCGGTCAATGCGTTCGACTCGATCAAACCGGAAAAGACCACGCAGTTCGACTTCGGCGTGAACTACAAGAGCGCCGACCTCGAAGCCTGGGCCTCGGGTTACATCGGTGTGGTACGCGATTACATCCTGTTCGACTACACGCCGGGAATGATGGGCATGAGCACCTCGCGCGCCGAGAACATCGACGCGCGGATCATGGGTGGCGAACTCGGTGCTGCCTACAACCTGACCGACAACTGGAAAGCCGATGCGACCCTGGCCTATGCCTGGGGCAAGAACAGCAGTGACGGCTCGACATTACCGCAGATGCCGCCGCTGGATGCGCGTTTCGGCCTGACCTTCAGCCAAGACAACTGGAGCGCCGGCGCACTCTGGCGAGTGGTCGCCGCGCAGCACCGCATCGACGCGAACAAGGGCAACGTGGTCGGCAAGGATTACGCCCAGAGCTCGGGCTTCGGCGTGTTCTCGCTCAACGGCGCGTACCGCATCAACCAGCACTGGAAGGTCAGCAGCGGCGTCGACAACCTGTTCGGCAAAGCCTACGCCGAGCACCTGAACCTGGCTGGCAACGCCGGGTTCGGTTACCCGGCCAATGACCCACAGGCAATTAATGAACCGGGGCGCACGCTCTGGACCAAAGTGGATATGAGTTTCTGACACCAACACCTACCCATGTGGGAGCGAGCCTGCTCGCGAAGACGGCGCCACGGTCGGCATTGATATCGACTGAACAACCGCTTCGCGAGCAGGCTCGCTCCCACAGGTAAACAGACAACGAAAAGAACCAAGCCAAGCGGAGCACACGTGATGCAAAAGCCTCAACCCAATTTCTACAACCTGGCCTGGCGCTGGCATTTCTATGCCGGGCTGTTCGTCGCGCCGTTCATGGTGATGCTGGCCCTGACCGGGATCATTTATCTGTTCAAACCGCAGCTCGATTTGCTGATGTACAGCAGCCTGCTCGAAGTACCGGTCGGGCACCACACGGTGCCAGCCGATGACTTGCTGCAACGGGTGAAAGCTGCCTATCCGCAAGGCCAGGTCACTCAGTACCTGCCGCCGGTGAATGCCGAGCGCAGCGCGCAATTCGTGGTGAAAAACGCGGGTCACGAACTCAACGTATTCGTCGATCCGTACCACGGTGACATCCTCGGCGAGCAGGATGCCAAGCAGAATCTGCAAGCCATCGCCCGTGCGATCCACGGCGAATTGATGATCGGCACGGTCGGCGATCGCCTGATCGAAATGGCCGCTGGCTGGGGCGTGGTGCTGGTGGTGTCGGGGCTGTTTCTGTGGTGGCCACGCGGTCAGGCGGCGGGCATCCTGTGGCCGCGCCTGAGCAGTCGCGGTCGGCTGTTGTGGCGCGATCTGCATGCGGTTACCGGTTTCTGGGGCGCGACATTGCTGCTGGTGATGTTGCTCAGCGGCATGACCTGGACCGGTTTCTGGGGCAAGCAATACGCGCAGGTGTGGAACGTGTTTCCAGCCGCCATGTGGGACAACGTGCCGACCTCCGACATCGAGGCACGCAGCCTCAACAGCGCGACCCGCCAGACCGTGCCATGGGCGATGGAAAACACACCGATGCCGATGTCCGGCGACCACGCCGAACACATGAATCACGGCACCGCCCACGCCGGCCCCGCTGCACCCGAAGTCAGCCTGCAGGATGTGCAGAACATCGCCAGTGAGCGCAAGGTCGAGCCCGGCTACAGCATCACCCTGCCGACCACCGCCACCGGCGTGTTCACCATTGCCGTATTCGCCGATGACCCGCGCAACGACGCCACCCTGCACGTCGATCAGTACACCGGCAAGGTCCTCGCCGATGTGCGTTTTGAGCACTACGGCACCGTTGCTCGCGCTACCGAAATCGGCGTGATGCTGCACGAAGGCAAGATGTTCGGCACCTTCAACCAGATCGTCGTGCTGCTGATCTGCCTGATGATTCTGCTCAGCGCCGTCAGTGGTGTAGTGATCTGGTGGAAACGCCGCCCCGAAGGCAAGTTCGGCGTGCCGCCGTTGCGCCATGATTTACCGACATGGAAAACCGGCGTGGCGATCATGCTGGTGCTGGCGGTGGTGTTTCCACTGGTGGGGGCTTCGCTGCTGTTCGTGTGGTTGCTTGACCGGTTCGTCTTGCCACGAGTCGCCCGGCGCACCGTCGATCTACCGCGCTGATAGTGTGGCGCGGGCTCAGTGGCCCGCGCTCGACTCGGCATTCGAATTACAACTCATCTCTGATTCGCACGGCACCTTCGGCCGTCGGCTGCTGCCGACGGGTTCGCCAACCACTGCCCAGGTGCCCGGTATGGCGCCAATACGCGCCTGCCACCAACACCTGAAATTCGCCCAATTGCAGGAGTCGGGAGACAAATTGCCCAGGCGTGAGGCGGCTGACCCATTGCCCGTTTTCATAAACGACCGAACGGGTCAGCAGCAGATCCCGTTCGGCGTCTGAGTACACTGGCGTGTATTTGAGCAACTCATGGCCGGGCGTGGAGTAGTAATACCCACGAATATCGAAACCTTGGTTTTTCAACTCGTGGGTGTGTGCATACACCAGCGCGGGTTCGGCGAAATTACTGCGGATCTGTTCGTTGTCAGCGACCAGCAAGGTATTGCCCGACAGGCTGAATTGATGACTGGCCACGACGGCATAACCGTCAGGGAAGCGCGGTGCCGGTCGGCGCCAGTCGGTCGCAGGGTCCTCGGCAGTACGGAAAAGACGCAGACGAAGATTTTCCTCGTTGGCGAACCACGCAACAGGCTCCAGCGGGACAAAGCGCTGGCCGGAGTTTTCCCCGAGAACCGCGCCCTCATAACCGGTCCGAGCGAGTATTTCATTGTCGGTCCGTTGCTGGGCATAGCGGGCAGCATCGTCGGGATGCTGGAAGATCGGTCCCAGCGCCGGAACCGGATGATTTTGCCAGTGGCGCTCACGAGATATCTCGGCCAGACCCGGTTGCCAGCCCTCCTCGACCCGACCACGGCGAGACCAGCAGGCGCTGGTTTCAATGACATGCAGGTCACCGGCTCGCGCCATCCGATTTACGTATTCGACAAGGCTGAAAGTGCCCTTGCTGTTGTTGCGTTCATCAATCGCCGCCTGCTCCATTGACACAAAAGCGTTGGGGCGCAATTCCACTTGCCCGAACCGGTCGAAGAATGTACCGGGCTCGAACGCGTGCAGTTGCAGCCTCAGCAGCGCTCCGTCGGCGCAGGAGAAGTAGATCGGCTTGTAACCCTGTGGCGTACTGGCCCGTCGACACGCCTGCTGGACTTCGCTGGGCATGATCAGCACATGCCGGATATCCGTGGATCGTGCGCCAAGCGGCGGCAGGACGGCGCGCAGATAAATCGAATCCAGCAGAAAGCCTGATGGCAGTCGCCCGTGCTCGAAGATCCGATCCAGCGCCAGCGCAGATCGTTGTGCAGTCAGCGGCAGACTGGCAAGAAACACACCGCCGGCCGAGCGCAGGATGACACCGAAAGTCTGCATATCGCGGCTCACCGCCAGCTCATGGACATATCGAGCGGCCGCATCTGCCTGAAGAAATAACGGGCTGCACACCGCCGCAGTAGCGGCTTTGCTGTAATCCGTCACGATCTGCAGATCGGCGGAGAACGGCACCCAGCGCGATACTTGCCGGGGCAGGCCCCACAGGTCACTGCCGGTGACGACCTGCAAATAACCTGTTCTGGCGAGCGAGTCGATCCAGTCGATCGGTTTCAATTCACCGCTGTAAAGGCGCTGCTTGATGGTCTCGCCATCCAGTGATGCGGGCAGGCTATTGCTTGCCGTCAGGGCAATCGACAGATCGGCGCGCAGACGCTCCCACAACCCAGGCTGATAGCGAATCGTCGCACCGTCCGGCGCAAACAGGTATTCATCCCAGACCACAGGCTTGCGCGTGAATGCCGAGTACAAGGTGTCGACCGACAGCATGTTCAAGTAGATCTGTTTGTCGATGGCCGAAAACGCTACCGACAGCTCCCTCGGGACTCTGGAGCGGTAACGCGCAACGATCCGGCAATTTTCTGGAAACAGTCCGGCAGCGCGAGTCTCGTCGGCGATGATCTCGCTACTGTCGAAATTTTCGCGTGTCACTTCAATCGGCAAGGTAGCGACATAGAGGCCGTCGGAGCGTTTCAGAATGGCACCGCCATAGAGCTTGTCGGTGCTCTGCGGCAACAGCGATCGGGCATGCACCGCCGCATCGTCGGCACTGTGAAAAACCGGCCCCAGGGCGCGTCGCTGCAGATTTGCGTAAGGCTGCCAGGTTTTCTTTACCAAACCCGGCCGGTCCCAGCACAGACTCGTACGCAGCACGTCAAGTTGACCACTCTCGACCACGGTGTGCACGAAGTCGGATGGCAACAGCCTTTGCGCAGCGAGATCGTCCTTGAGCGTTTGCAGCGTCGTCTGCGAGCTGTCGTCGTAGAACAACTTGCTGGAGCTGTTGAACACATACCTGAGCAGAGCACCATCACCAGTGGCGATATACAAAGTTCTGTGCCGGCCAGTGGCGACGACCGGGCGCCGCTCGGAGAGATACATGGCAACGGTCAGCGTCTCTGGCGTGACGAAGTAATGCGCGAGCCAGTCCTGGGGATGGCGCAAGGTTTCCCCGATTCGCTGGTGCATGTAATACACGGCATGCAGGTCGAAGCCATCCGGGTACTGATACCAGGGAGCCGTCCTGCTGGAACTGAACACCGACTCCTGACGAAACAGATTGGTGCCGCTATCGCTGACGGGTATCAGCTCGCTGGCGATGTATTCCTCCCGCCCCACGTGCTTGAGAATGAAGCCGAACCAGGTTTTCTTCTCGTCGTGCAAATGCACGTCAGTACTGGATTGACTCAGTGCTGCATCGTCCGCCGAGGAAAACACCGCACCAAAGAAAATCCTCGCAGGACGCTTCCACGGCATTGTTGTAGCGCCAGGCGCAGGCACTTGCGTTGGCGGATATGGCTGCAAAGAAAGATCTGGCAATGACGGTTTCGGTAACGTCGGCAGCGGCGGCTCAGACTCGCCTGGTTCAGCCACTGACGCTACTGGCAGGCTCCAGTCAGCGCCGATTTGCCCGCGATAGCCCCACAGTGCGTGATCGATCAGGTTGAACAAGACGCCGGCCTGCGCCTGTTCACGCACAAAGGCTTGTGGCCGTTCAGTGCCGTTGCGCAGCGCACTGGCTAGCTCGCCCGGGTGCTTGCCAGTGCCGAGGCGTCTGGCCAGCTCCCTGGCGACGATGGTGGTGTAGGGCTGGAACCTGATCAGGCTGTCACCGGCACCAGAGCAATACAGAGCGATCCCGTCGACCAGGGTCTGCCGCAGCTCGTCAACGTTGAGCATCTGCACGTTCAGCAGAGCCTCGGCACGGGTCCAGCGCAGATACCGGATATGCACCGGGTCAAGTTGCGAAAGCGCAACGTGAGCGACATAACGCGCATGCATGGTGTGGTCGTCTGGAAACACCGGCCGACCGTGATTGTCCAGAGGATAAAGCCGCCCCTGGCTGAGCGTATCGATATCCCCGGGCAAGGGTTCGGTCACCACGAAACGCTTGTCGCTACGCTGAAAAACATACCCCGCGTACTGCTGATCACGGCGAATGCCCACGAGCTCATGGGCATGGCGAACCGCATCATCGGCCGCCAGAAAAGCCCGGCTCAATCGCGGCCAGGGGAAATTGGCGAAGGGCTGCCATTGCAGATCTACCGGCCCCAGATGCGCCCACAACGCACTGCCGCGCACGACCTCCAGGGTCCCGGCCAGTACCAGCATCGAAACAAATGCGCGGGTATCCAGTGTGCCGGCCAATAGCCTTGCCTGCACACCATTGTCACTGACCGTGCCGTCCGACTGCGTAACGCTCAGTGCCGCTTCGATCGAATCGCCGCTGAAGCGGTACTTCAACATCGCATGATCCTGCGCCCGCATGTACAGCGACAACGCACGCCCTGCTTGCGCCAGATGTTGGCTGCGGGCATTCGCTTCGATAGCCCAGGCGATCTCCCGGGGCGTGAAGAAGTTCTCGTAGAGCCACGGCTGGCCAGGTGGAAACTGTGCCGGGTCGGGTCGCGAGGCGAAGTAAAAGCCCTCCAGCAAATACCCCTTGGGCAGCTGCAATTGCCCTTGGGCATCAACCGGAAATATTCGCTCAGGATCCCAAGCGGCGAGCCCGGCCGGCCGCGCATGGGTGGCCACATACTCCTCGCCAACCAATTTTTTCAATATCAGGCCCGTCGTTTGCGCGCCTCTGGATTTCAAAGCGGCCAGCACGGCGCGTTCGGCATTGACGCAGACACGGGTCATCAGCGGCAGTTCGGTGACTGCACCCTTTGAAAACGACGCGCCGGCCTTCCAGTCCGCAGGTACGCGCCCCACCGAGTAGCCCCAGTCGGCATTCGAAACAATCACTTTTAGTTCACCCACGGTCGCCAGTTTGTTGATCACCGCCATCACGTCATAGGCCCCCGCCGGATGGCCCGACGGCCCGCCGGACTGCTGCCATAGAAAGTAGTCGCGCTCCTCGGGCGAGCCGCTCGAGACGTATTTGAGCAAGCTGCCATCCGGGCCTGAAAGGTAAGCGCTGCGGAAAAAATCCCGCGCCGACACATCGCCAATGAAATCGCCGCCTGAATAGAAACTCATGAACAGCCGGAGCAGCGTTTCATCCTGACGCCGATTGCCATTGCGGAACTCGGCATGGATCGGCGGATGGCTGTGAACGCTGGCGACGCACCGGTAGCCCAGCGGATGAAGCATGCCGCCAAGGACATCGGTCTGCACAATTGTGCCGAAGTCAAAACCCGTGGCTTGCCCGGCGATGGGAGAAGTGGCGAGCAATTTCCCGTCCGGACGCAGCAGGATCACGCTGCCGTACTCTTTGTCCGGGTTCAGTGGAATCCGCGTGTGCACCCAATAGGCGGCGTCCTCTTCAGTCAGAAAGGCCGGGCTCAGTGGCGGCAGCTTGAACGTTGCTGAAGAACTTGCGGTACGACCGGATCGGCCTGAGACATGACTCATAAAAACCTGCGCTGAGAATCGGGATGAGCGCGTGAGTGTGGGCCGTCGGTTTTCACCTGCTGTGGTACATGTTTATCGTTTCTGTATCCGCATCTGCGCGACAGCTGCGCCCCAATCTGGCGCAACTGGACGCACCACCATCCGAGTACCGTCCCCTCCTGGTGCACGCCCTCAGCGCGCAAACGCTCTGGCACGACATTTTCTTGCCTGAACGCGACCGGGCACAGCCTTTGCAAAACACACCTTCAGTCGTCCGCATCTGCCAACCAGAAAAAATCGAATGTTCATGGAGATCGCACAATGAAGCGTCGCAGTTTGATCAAGGCTTTCACACTCACGGCATCCATTGCCGCGATGGGCATGACCTGGACTGTCCAGGCCGCCGAGACCATCAAGGTCGGGATTCTGCATTCGTTGTCCGGGACCATGGCGATCTCCGAGACGTCGCTCAAGGACATGGCGCTGATGACCATCGACGAGATCAACGCCAAGGGCGGTGTGAACGGCAAGATGCTCGAGCCGGTGGTGGTCGACCCCGCTTCCAACTGGCCGCTGTTCGCCGAAAAGGGCCGACAGCTGCTGACCCAGGACAAGGTCGCGGTGGTGTTCGGCTGCTGGACCTCGGTGTCGCGTAAATCGGTATTGCCGGTGTTCGAAGAGCTCAATGGCCTGCTGTTCTACCCGGTGCAGTACGAAGGCGAAGAGATGTCGCCGAACGTCTTCTACACCGGCGCCGCGCCGAACCAGCAAGCGATCCCCGCCGTTGAATACCTGATGAGCGAAGAAGGCGGCAGCGCCAAGCGCTACTTCCTGCTCGGCACCGACTACGTCTACCCGCGCACCACCAACAAGATCCTGCGCGCGTTCCTGCATTCCAAAGGCGTGGCCGACAAGGACATCGAAGAGGTCTACACGCCGTTCGGTCACAGCGATTACCAGACCATCGTTGCCAACATCAAAAAATTCTCCGCCGGCGGCAAGACTGCCGTCATCTCCACCGTCAACGGCGACTCCAACGTGCCGTTCTATAAAGAGCTGGCCAACCAGGGCCTGAAGGCCACCGACGTACCGGTGGTGGCGTTCTCGGTCGGCGAAGAAGAACTGCGCGGCATCGACACCAAACCGCTGGTGGGCAACCTCGCGGCGTGGAACTACTTCGAGTCGGTGGAGAATCCTGCGAACAAGAAATTCGTCGCGGACTGGAAAGCCTACGCGAAGAAACACAACCTGCCGGGCGCCGATAAAGCCGTGACCAACGACCCGATGGAAGCCACCTACGTCGGCATCCACATGTGGGCGCAGGCGGTCGAGAAAGCCAAATCCACTGACGTCGACAAAGTGCGCGAAGCACTGGCCGGGCAGACCTTTGCTGCGCCGTCCGGTTACACGTTGACCATGGACAAGACCAATCACCACCTGCACAAGCCCGTGATGATCGGCGAAATCCAGAGCGACGGGCAGTTCAACGTCGTGTGGCAGACCGAAGGCCCGATCCGCGCGCAACCATGGAGCCCGTACATTCAGGGCAACGACAAGAAGCCGGATTATGCGGTGAAGAGCAACTGAGTCACCGGATGTCAGTCTCGCGCCTGGCGTGAGGCTGATGCAATTCCCTGTGAGAGCGGACCTTTGTGGTGAGGGGATTTATCCCCGATGGGTTGCGAAGCAGCCCCAACGCCATCAGTCGCGGTGTATCAGATCGATCGCGTCGACCGATATCACGACTGCTTCGCAGCCGAGCGGGGATAAATCCCCTCGCCACAAAGGCTCGCTCCCACAATGTCCGCGTCAAGGCGACTGACTATGCCCACTGCCCTTTTCCGATTTATCTGTGCCATCGCACTGTTGCTGCCACTCCTGGCCCACGCCGGCGATGCCGAAGACTTCGTCGCGGCCAATCCGATGCAACAGGCCAAACTGCTGGAAGCCTGGGCCGCGCAGCCCGATCCGGCGCGTATCGAATTGCTCAACGCCCTGCAACAAGGCGAGCTGACGATCGACGGCCAAGCGAAAACCCTGCGCCTGAACAATCGCCTGCGGGGTCTGATCGACACCGCGATGGCCAGCCATCAATTGCTCGCCGCTGACAGCAAGATCCGTCTGGGCGCCGCGCAGCAGTTGCAGAAAAGCGCGAAACCCGCGCAGCTGAAATTTCTCGACCGGCAGCTCGCTGGGGAAAAAGATGAAAGCGTGCATGCCGCCTTGAGCCTGGCGCTGGCCAATCTGCAACTGGTCGACAGCGACCCGGCGGTGCGCCTTGCAGCGGTGCGGTTGCTCGGTGAAACCGGCGACCCGCTGGCACGCACGCGCCTTGAAGGTCTGCTCGAACCGGGCGTGGAAAGCGATGCCGGCGTGCGCACCGCCGCCGAAACCAGCCTCGCGCAGGTCAAGCGCAAATTGCTGATCGGCGAAGTGCTCGGCCAGGCCTTCAGCGGCATGTCGCTGGGCTCGATTCTGCTGCTCGCCGCCCTCGGTCTGGCGATCACCTTCGGCCTGCTCGGGGTGATCAACATGGCTCACGGCGAGATGCTCATGCTCGGCGCCTACTCGACCTATGTCGTGCAGTTGATGTTTCAGCGTTACGCGCCGCAGGCCATCGAGTTCTATCCGCTGATCGCGCTGCCAGTGGCGTTTTTCGTCACCGCCGCCATTGGCATGGCGCTGGAGCGCACGGTCATCCGCCACCTTTACGGTCGACCACTGGAAACGCTGCTCGCGACCTGGGGCATCAGCCTGATGCTGATCCAGCTTGTGCGTTTGTTGTTCGGGGCGCAGAACGTTGAAGTGGCCAACCCGGCGTGGCTGTCCGGCGGCATTCAAGTGCTGCCGAACCTGGTGCTGCCGTACAACCGCATCGTCATCATCGCTTTCGCATTGTTCGTGGTGGTGCTGACCTGGCTGCTGCTGAACAAGACCCGCCTCGGCCTCAACGTGCGCGCCGTTACCCAGAACCGCAACATGGCCGCCTGCTGCGGCGTGCCGACCGGGCGCGTGGACATGCTCGCCTTCGGTCTCGGCTCGGGCATTGCCGGCTTGGGCGGCGTGGCGCTGAGCCAGATCGGCAACGTCGGTCCCGACCTTGGCCAGAGCTACATCATCGACTCGTTCCTGGTGGTGGTGCTCGGCGGCGTCGGCCAATTGGCCGGTAGCGTGCTGGCGGCATTTGGCCTGGGCATCGCCAACAAGATTCTCGAACCGCAGATCGGTGCGGTGCTCGGCAAGATCCTGATCCTCGCGCTGATCATTCTGTTCATTCAGAAACGTCCGCAAGGCCTCTTCGCACTGAAAGGACGGGTGATCGACTGATGAACCAGCCTCTGTTAGTCACGGCCACACAAAAGGCCGGGCCGAAAGCCACGCTCGCGGTCGGCGGGGTGATCCTCGCGCTGCTGATCGTTCTGCCGCTGCTCTCGTTGTTGTCGCCAGACAATGCCCTGCACGTCTCGGCCTACACGCTGACCCTGGTCGGCAAAATCCTCTGCTACGCCATCGTCGCCCTTGCGCTGGATCTGGTCTGGGGTTACGCCGGCCTGCTGTCGCTGGGCCACGGTCTGTTCTTCGCCCTCGGCGGGTACGCGATGGGCATGTACCTGATGCGGCAGGCAGCCGGCGATGGCTTGCCAGCGTTCATGACTTTCCTGTCTTGGAGCGAATTGCCGTGGTACTGGACCGGCACCAGCAGCTTTATCTGGGCCATGTGTCTGGTGGTGCTGGCGCCGGGTCTGCTGGCGCTGGTGTTCGGCTTTTTCGCCTTCCGTTCGCGGATCAAGGGCGTGTATTTCTCGATCATGACCCAGGCCCTGACCTTCGCCGGCATGCTCCTGTTTTTCCGCAACGAGACCGGTTTCGGTGGCAACAACGGCTTCACCAATTTCCGCACGATCCTCGGCTTCGGCATTACCGAACCGGGCACCCGCGCGGTGCTGTTTCTGGCCACGGTGTTGCTGCTGGTGGCGAGCCTGTTCATCGGCTGGCGCCTGGCGCAAAGCAAGTTCGGTCGGGTGCTGACGGCGTTGCGCGATGCGGAAAACCGTTTGATGTTCTGCGGCTACGACCCGCGCGGTTTCAAGCTGTTCGTCTGGGTGCTGAGTGCGGTGCTGTGCGGTCTCGCCGGAGCGCTGTACGTGCCGCAAGTCGGCATCATCAACCCCAGCGAAATGTCGCCGACCAATTCGATCGAAGCGGCGGTGTGGGTCGCCCTTGGCGGGCGCGGCACGCTGATCGGGCCGCTGCTCGGCGCCGGCGTGGTCAACGGCATGAAGAGCTGGTTCACCGTGGCCTTCCCGGAATACTGGCTGTTCTTCCTCGGCGCGCTGTTCATCGTCGTGACGTTGTACATGCCCAAGGGCGTGATCGGTCTGCTGAAGAAACGAGGTGAACAATGAGAGTCACAGCGAGTGCTGAATTCATGCTGGAGCCGGCGTTTTTCCCCGTGGAACCGAACAAGGACGAAGGCACCAGCCGCGACTCGATCGGCCTCGGCCAGCGCGTCGGCCCCGGCCTCGATACGCGCCACGGCACCATCCTGACCCTGGAAGACATCAGCGTCAGCTTCGATGGCTTCCGTGCCTTGAACAATCTCAACCTGTACATCGGCGTCGGCGAACTGCGCTGCATCATCGGCCCCAACGGCGCGGGCAAGACCACGCTGATGGACGTGATCACCGGCAAGACCCGGCCCAGCCACGGCAAGGCCTGGTTCGGCGAAACCCTGGATCTGACGCAGATGAGCGAAGTGCAGATTGCCCAGTCCGGCATCGGCCGCAAGTTTCAGAAACCGACGGTATTCGAAGCCTTGAGCGTGTTTGAAAACCTGGAGCTGGCGCAGAAGACCGACAAGTCGGTGTGGGCCAGTTTGCGTGCGCGCTTGAATGGCGAGCAGAAGGATCGCATCTGCGAAGTGCTCGAGACGATTCGCCTGACCACCTCGGTCAATCGCCAGGCCGGGTTGTTGTCCCACGGCCAGAAGCAGTTTCTCGAGATCGGCATGTTGCTGATGCAGGACCCGCAATTGCTCCTGCTCGACGAACCGGTGGCGGGCATGACCGACGCCGAAACCGAGTTCACCGCCGAGCTGTTCAAATCGCTGGCGGGCAAGCATTCGCTGATGGTGGTCGAGCACGACATGGGCTTTGTCGGCTCGATTGCCGACCACGTCACGGTGCTGCATCAGGGCAGCGTGCTGGCCGAGGGCTCGCTTGAGCAAGTGCAGGCCGATGAGCGAGTAATTGAGGTTTATTTGGGACGATGAATCGGCCAGCTGCAAGCTGCAAGCTGCAAGCTGCAAGTAAAAGCCCTGTCATACCGCCCTGCCCTTGCTTTCGGCTTGAAGCTTGAAGCTTGAAGCCCAACTAACGGAGTTCCGATGCTACAGGTCCAACAACTTCATCAATACTACGGCGGTAGCCACATCCTGCGCGGCCTGAGCTTTGACGTGAAGGTCGGCGAAGTGACCTGCCTGCTCGGCCGTAATGGCGTGGGCAAGACCACCCTGCTCAAATGCCTGATGGGCCTGCTGCCGGCCAAGGAAGGTGCGGTGAACTGGGAAGGCAAACCGATCACCACGTTCAAACCGCATCAGCGTGTGCATGCCGGTATCGCCTACGTGCCGCAGGGCCGTGAGATCTTCGGGCGCCTGACGGTAGAAGAAAATCTGCTGATGGGCCTGTCACGCTTTCCAGGCTCAGAAGCCAAAGAAGTTCCAGGTTTCATCTACGAACTGTTCCCGGTGCTGCTACAAATGAAGCAGCGCCGTGGCGGCGATCTGTCCGGTGGTCAGCAACAGCAACTGGCGATCGGCCGCGCATTGGCCAGCCGCCCGCGCCTGCTGATTCTTGATGAGCCCACCGAAGGCATTCAACCGTCGGTGATCAAGGAAATCGGCGCGGTGATCAAGCAGCTCGCGGCGCGCGGTGACATGGCGATTCTGCTGGTCGAGCAGTTCTACGATTTCGCCGCCGAACTGGCCGATCAATACCTGGTGATGTCGCGGGGCGAGATCGTCCAGCAGGGTCGCGGTGAAAATATGGAGGCCGAGGGTGTACGCGGGCTGGTCACGATCTAACGCGCCGGTCTAATCTGTAGCTTCCTAACGATAATCACAAAACCATGAATTCGATTGTTGCACCTGCCCTGTTTACCCCGAGCTGGCACGCCGAGCTGGAACTGGCCTACGCGCGTTTCGGCGATTGCACGCGCCCGGTCATGCGCCGTCACCTCGGCCCGCTGCGGGTGCAAAAGCATCTGTACGCCGAAGGCCCCGAGGTCTGCCAGCACATCATCGTCCACCCACCGGGCGGAATTGCCGGTGGTGATCGGCTCGATATCAGCGCGCGCGTCGAGCACAACGCCTGGGCACAGATCACCAGCCCCGGCGCCGCCAAGTGGTATCGCGCGGGCGGGCCGGCTTATCAGCAGCTCGACTTGCAAGTCGCTGCCGGCGCGACCCTGGAATGGCTGCCGCAGGAAACCATCGTCTACAGCGCCGCGCAGGCCGAGTTGAGCACAACGATCGAGCTCGAAGGCGATGCGCGGCTGTTCTACTGGGACGTGGTGGCGCTCGGTCGTCCGGCCAGCGGCGAGCGTTTTGACCTCGGGCATTTTCAGGCGCACCTGGACATCCGCCGCGATGGTCAGTTGCTCTGGCACGAACGGCAGCGCATTGTCGGTGCGGACGGTTTACTCGACTCGCCGATCGGCCTGGATGGCAATCCGGTGTTCGCAACGATGCTGGTGACCGGTGAGATTGAGGCCGAGTTGCTGGAGCGCTGCCGCTCGCTGGGGCATGAGGTACGCGGGGATTTGACCCAGCTGCCAGGGTTGCTGGTGGCGCGGTGCCTGGCCGGTGAAGCGTTGCTCGCCCGCGCCTGGCTGATTGATTTATGGCGACTGCTAAGGCCTGCGCTCCTGGGCCGCGAGGCCATGCCCCCCCGAATCTGGAACACCTGAAATGCATTCCAACTGTGGGAGCGAGCCTGCTCGCGAAAGCGTCATGTCAGCCACCCCATACGCTGAATATGAAACCGTATTCGCGAGCAGGCTCGCTCCCACAGGGGATGTGCGCAATCAGATAATTTTTCAATCTGCCCTGATGGAACCCGAACCATGGACCTGACCCCACGCGAAAAAGACAAGCTGCTGATCTTCACCGCCGGCCTCGTCGCCGAGCGGCGGCTGGCCCGTGGCGTGAAACTCAACTACCCGGAAGCCATGGCCTACATCTCCGCCGCGCTGCTCGAAGGCGCCCGCGACGGCCAGACCGTGGCCGAGCTGATGCATTACGGCACCACCCTGCTCAGCCGCGAACAAGTGATGGAAGGCATCCCGGAAATGATCCCGGAGATCCAGGTCGAGGCGACGTTCCCCGACGGCACCAAACTGGTCACCGTTCACCAGCCGATCGTCTGAGGCCGCGCCATGACTTACAGCATTCGCGATGCGAGCCGGGCCGACCTGCCGGCGATCCGCGACATCTACAACGACGCCGTGCTCAACACCACGGCGATCTGGAACGAACAAGCGGTCGACCTCGGCAATCGCCAGGCATGGTTCGACGCGCGGCAGTTGCAGGCGTACCCGATTCTGGTGATCGTCGACCGTGAAAACGCAGTGCTGGGTTATGCCTCGTTCGGCGACTGGCGGCCGTTCGACGGCTTCCGTCACACCGTCGAGCACTCGGTGTACGTGCGCAGCGATCAACGCGGCAACGGCCTCGGCCCGCAACTGATGACCGCGCTGATCGAACGCGCCCGCACTTGCGGCAAACACGTCATGGTCGCCGCTATCGAAAGCGGCAACGCTGCCTCGATCCGCTTGCACGAGCGTGCCGGTTTCAGAATCACCGGGCAGATGCCGCAAGTGGGCACCAAGTTCGGCCGCTGGCTCGATCTGACCTTCATGCAGTTGACCCTCAATCCCGGCGCACAGCCGCCGGGTGCCCACAAGGAGTGATGTCGATGAACGCCGCCCAGTTGCGCCGCGTCAACGCTGAGAGCTTTGCCCACTATCGCCAGGGCCTGGTCGATCTGCTGCTCGACGCCGTCGGTTACGGCGCCAGCGTCGGCTTCATGGCCGACCTCGATGCCGCGCAGGCGCGCGCGTATTTCGATGAGGTGCAGGACAACATCAACAAGGGCAGCACGCTGCTCTGGGTGGTGGTGAAGGACGAGCAGGTGCTGGCCAGCGTGCAACTGGGCCTGTGCCAGAAGGCCAATGGTCTGAACCGCGCCGAAGTGCAGAAACTGCTGGTGCGCGAACACGCGCGGCGCCGTGGCCTCGGCCAGCAACTGATGCAGGCGCTGGAACTCGAAGCGCCCAAGCACAAGCGCGGCATGCTCTATCTCGACACCGAGGCCGGCTCGCCGGCAGAAGATTTCTACAAGGCGCTGGGCTACGTGCGCGCCGGCGAAATCCCCGATTACGCCTGCGATCCCAACGGCACCTATCGCCCGACCGCTCTCTATTACAAAGTCCTGCAAGGAGCCCAGCGATGATTCCTGGCCAATACCAGATCCAGCCCGGCGACATCGAACTCAACGTCGGCCGCCGCACCGTGAGCCTGAAAGTCGCCAACAGTGGTGACCGGCCGATCCAGGTCGGTTCGCACTTTCACTTTTTCGAAACCAACGACGCGCTGACCTTCGACCGTGCCGCCAGTCGCGGCATGCGCCTGAACATCCCCGCCGGCACCGCCGTGCGCTTCGAGCCGGGGCAAAGCCGTGAAGTCGAGCTGGTCGATTACGCCGGGCATCGCCGGGTGTTCGGCTTTGCCGGCCGCATCATGGGTGATCTCTAAACAACACGGTGCCCGCTCTGGCCCCTTCGCGAGCAGGCTCGCTCCCACATGAGAACGCGATCAAATGTGGGAGCGAGCCTGCTCGCGAAAGCGAGTAATGCGAGCGATTTCAGACCCAATTGAATCTCAAGGCATGCCCATGAAAATCTCCAGACAAGCCTACGCCGACATGTTCGGCCCCACCATCGGCGACAAGGTGCGCCTGGCCGATACCGAGCTGTGGATCGAAGTCGAAAAGGACTTCACCACCTACGGCGAGGAAGTGAAGTTCGGTGGCGGCAAAGTGATCCGCGACGGCCAGGGCCAGAGTCAGTTGCTCGCCGCCGAAGTGGTCGACACGCTGATCACCAACGCGCTGATCATCGACCACTGGGGCATCGTCAAGGCCGACGTCGGCCTCAAGGACGGGCGCATCGCCGCGATCGGCAAGGCCGGCAACCCCGATGTGCAGCCCAACGTGACCATCGCCATCGGCGCCGGCACCGAAGTGATTGCCGGCGAAGGCATGATCCTCACCGCTGGCGGCATCGACACGCATATCCACTTCATTTGCCCGCAGCAGATCGAAGAAGCGTTGATGAGCGGCGTCACCACCATGATCGGCGGCGGCACCGGTCCCGCTACCGGCACCAACGCCACCACCTGCACCTCCGGCCCGTGGCATCTGGCGCGTATGCTCCAGGCCGCCGATGCCTTCCCGATGAACATCGGCCTCACCGGCAAAGGCAACGCCAGCCTGCCGGAGCCGTTGATCGAACAGGTCAAGGCCGGCGCCATCGGCCTCAAGCTGCACGAAGACTGGGGCACCACCCCGGCGAGCATCGACAACTGCCTCAACGTCGCCGACCAGTACGACGTGCAGGTAGCGATCCACACCGACACCCTCAACGAATCCGGCTTCGTCGAAACCACCCTCGGCGCATTCAAGGGCCGCACCATCCACACCTATCACACCGAAGGTGCCGGTGGCGGACACGCGCCGGACATCATCAAGGCCTGCGGTTTCCCCAACGTGCTGCCGAGCTCGACCAATCCGACCCGGCCGTTCACCCGCAACACCATCGACGAACACCTCGACATGCTGATGGTCTGCCACCACCTCGACCCGAGCATCGCCGAAGACGTCGCCTTCGCCGAAAGCCGTATCCGCCGCGAAACCATTGCCGCCGAAGACATCCTCCACGACCTCGGCGCGTTCTCGATGATCAGCTCCGACAGTCAGGCCATGGGCCGCGTCGGTGAAGTCATCACGCGCACCTGGCAGACCGCCGACAAGATGAAAAAACAGCGCGGCCCACTGCCCCAGGACGGTGAGGGCAACGACAACTTCCGCGCCAAGCGTTACATCGCCAAGTACACGATCAACCCGGCGATTACCCACGGCATCAGCCATGAAGTCGGCTCGATCGAAGTCGGCAAGTGGGCCGATCTGGTGCTGTGGCGTCCAGCGTTCTTTGGTGTGAAACCGACGCTGATTCTCAAGGGCGGCGCGATTGCCGCAAGCCTGATGGGCGACGCCAACGCCTCGATTCCCACGCCGCAACCGGTACATTACCGCCCGATGTTCGCCAGCTACGGTGGCTCGCTGCACGCCACCAGCCTGACCTTTATCAGCCAGGCGGCGCAGGAAGCCGGATTGCCAGAAGCCTTGGGATTGAAGAAGCAGATCGCTGTGGTGAAGGGCTGCCGCGACGTGCAGAAAACCGACCTGATCCACAATGACTATCTGCCGAACATCGACGTCGATCCGCAGACCTATCAGGTCAAGGCCGATGGCGTGTTGCTGTGGTGCGAACCGGCGGAAACGCTGCCGATGGCGCAGCGCTATTTTCTGTTTTGATGAAGGCGTGCGCTGAATACGGACGCGCAGGTCCGTATTCAGTCGCGACCGCTCAGGCAGTCACGGGAACAACTTCGCGATGTCCGCGTCGCTGTAGTTGTAATTGATGCGTAACTCGGTTCCTGCCGGAATATCTTCGGTAGCGAAGATGGCGTTGAGAATGAAGTCGCGGGTGACCAGTTCCTTGCCTATCAACTGTTGCGCTTCAACATCGAATGGCACGAATTCGACGTTATAACCATCCGTAGCCTGGCGAACCGGCTTGCCCGTTGCGTTGTACCAGAAATGCGTATTGATCCTGGAGATGATCGTGTCACCGACCATCGCCAGCTGGACGGGGATCAGATATCCAGGTCCTGGCTGGTAACGCACGCCGACCTTCATGGTGTATGACTGCTGGGGGAGCGGCACAAGACGTCCTGGCATGATGGCGCCAGCATAGACGCCGACCACCTCGCCTCGGCTGATGCGCCGGTTGGCAACCACCATGGACTGGCCGACCAGGGCCCGCTCACCGGGCGCACGCATGTCGGCCTCGGTGAACAATCGCCATTGCAGCTTTTCTTCATACAGCCGCGCGACATGCTCGTAGGCGCCAAACTTGATGTACGGTTTGATCTGCTCGGAGGTGTATCGGCCGCCGTCTTCGAAACGCACGAGGGTCTGGAGCTTCTTAATGCGGATAGGCGTGCCGGCGATGTCCCGGAATGGATATTTGCCGTTATTGGCTCGGTCGTAGACCCCGGGCCGATTGCTGAGAAACGAAAAGCGCGTTTCGCTGCGCATTGCACTCAACTCGTCAGCAGTGAAAGGTTTGAAGGGCATCGACTCGGACGCCAGATAGAAATGTTCATCTGCCGCATCGACATCGTCGGGCAGCTCTTCAAGGGCTGACTCATAGTCTTCATCACTCTGCCGCGCCGCCCTGCGGCTTTTACCCGGTACAACGGCGGCGTCCGGCGATGCGCTGAAATCCTCCAGCGAGTACCAGTGCTTGTGCAACGGATCATAGGCAAGCACTGGACCGGACGGCTGCAGCTCGCTGGACAGCCGGGCCCGATGCAGACCGGTCTCGGCATCGACGCCGATCAGCACCGTACCGCCGCCCTGCAAGTCCACGTATTGGCGCCCCTTGAATAGGCGAAACCCGTCAACGTCCGCTTGCGGTAGAGGGGCTGTCGAGGCGATCAGGTAACGCTCCAGCGCGGAGGCTGCGACCGTTGGGACGGAACCCGAGGTAGACGGCGTCGGATGGACTTGCACGCTGTGCGGCATGGCTGCAATTTCCATTTGCTGCGTGCTACTGCCGGGTTCGCTGGTATCGGGCGGGGTCTTGCGAATGAACGGACCGGGGGTCAGGTGCGGCGACTCGATACCGTGCGTGGCGGAATCCCGGGTTGTGCGCCCAGGGGTGGTGATATCGACTGCGCCCGGCTTGGGCGGCTTGGGTCTGACTGGCATTGACAGGCTTCCTTGCAAAGATTGCGCAGCGCTGGCCGGCCTGGCTGGCGCTACGACCGTCGGCATCCATTGCCAACATGTGCCCGGAGAACTATCAGACCATCCAGCCGGTTCATACCGGGTGAAACACTCGCAAACACTAACCCGGCACAAGCGGGCCGACTCGCGATGAGGCCGAAACAGACCTCATCGCCTCAAACAACTTATTCGACCACCAGCCGCCCCAACCGTTGACGCAACATGCGGTTCTCGGCGCGCAACTGCTTCACCTCGTCCAGCAGATCCAGCGCCAGCGCCACGCCTTCCCACTCCAGTTCCAGATCACGGCGCAGCTTCGCCGCGCGCTTGGCCAAGGCCAATTCGTAATCGGTGAAACGCCATTCCCGGGGCTGCGCGCCCTGAGGTTCGAGGATGCCGTGCTCGACGATTTCGATCACGTAGACGTCCGACAAATCGGCCGCCTCACAGAATTCTGCCAGGTCCAGTTGAACGATCAGGGGGCTGCTCATGATGGGCTACTCCGTCGTCGGGTTCAGAAGTTCTCTCGCGGATTGAAGGCGGCTTTCTTCGCCAGTTCCTGCCACAGCGCCTTGACCTCCTCGTCGGAGGCTTTTGGCATCACGGCCTTGAGCTGCACGAACAGATAACCGCGTTCGCCGGCCTTGTTCAGCAGGCCATGGCCCTTGGCGCGCATGCGCTGGCCGTTCTGGCTGCCGGCCGGGACCTTGAGGTTGATCTTGCCGGTCAGGGTCGGCACGGCCACTTCAGTGCCCAATGCCAATTCCCACGGAGCCAGGGGCAAGGTGATGATCAGGTTTTCGCCTTCGACATCGAATTTCGGGTGCGGCGCAAAACGGATGGTCAGGTACAGATCGCCATTCGCCCCGCCACCGATGCCCGGTGCGCCCTGGCCCTTCAGGCGAATCCGCTCGCCGTCGGTAACGCCGGCCGGAATCTTCACGTTCAGGCTCTTGCTGGTGTTGCTGACGTGCTGGCCGTGCGCGTTGTATTGCGGCACCTGAAAGGTGACTTTCTTCGATTCGTTCGACAGGGTTTCTTCGAGGAAGACCGGCAGTTCCATTTCCACGTCTTGCCCTCGGCGTCCGCGTGATTGGCGGCTCTCGGCGCCACCGAAACCGGGGCCGCGATTGCCGAAGATCGAACTGAAGAAGTCCGAGAAGTCGCCCGTGTCGCCACCGCCACCGCCGAAGCCGCCACGGCTCTGCCAGCCCGGCGGGCCCTGGAACGGCTGACCGTGCTGGCCATAACGGCGCAGTTCGTCGTATTCGGCGCGTTTGTCGGCACTTTTCAGCGCTTCATAGGCTTCCGAGGCGTCCTTGAACTTGGCCTCGGCGTCTTTTTCCTTGCTGACATCGGGGTGGTATTTGCGCGCCAGCTTGCGATAGGCCGCCTTGATGGCCTTGTCGTCGGCTGTCGGCTCCACGCCGAGTATCTTGTAATAGTCTTTGAAGTCCATGGAAGGATCACCATCCGTTATCGATTTCGCGCCGAGACCAGCATGCGCCGATTGGCACGTGCCGGGTTGACCGATCTCAAGTTTGTGACCGGGTGGCGCCGCAGAAGTTTATCGGCAGTGGACGACGGTTCTTGCGACCGCCGGTGTGTCTGCCGGCCCATGCCAGCAAGTTTGGGGCGAAGCGGTGCTTTTCAAGCTGTCTGCCGGCGAAATAGCGGATGACCGGCCTTCGAATCTGCCGCGCACTGGCATACACTGCGCGGCCGTTTTTTCACCGGAATCCGAAAGACATGAAAGACGCCTCTCCAGCCCGTGCCTGCGGCATCGACTTCGGCACGTCCAACTCCACCGTCGGCTGGCTGCGCCCCGGCATGGACACCATGATCGCGCTGGAAGACGACAAGATCACCCTGCCGTCGGTGGTCTTCTTCAACATCGAGGAACGTCGCCCGGTCTACGGTCGCCTGGCCCTGCACGAGTATCTGGAAGGTTACGAAGGCCGGCTGATGCGCTCGTTGAAAAGCCTGCTCGGCTCGAAGCTGATCAAGCACGACACCAGCGTCCTCGGCACGGCGATGCCGTTCAAGGACCTGCTCGGGCTGTTCATCGGCCAGCTCAAGAGCCGCGCCGAAACCGCCGCCGGTCGGGAATTCGAGCAAGTGGTGCTGGGTCGTCCGGTGTTCTTCGTCGACGACGATCCGCTGGCTGACCAGGAAGCCGAAGACACGCTGGTCGAAGTGGCGCGCAAAATCGGTTTCAAGGACGTGTCGTTCCAGTACGAGCCGATCGCGGCGGCATTCGACTACGAGTCGACCATCGAGAAAGAAGAGCTGGTGCTGATCGTCGACATCGGCGGTGGTACCTCCGACTTCTCGCTGGTGCGCCTGTCGCCCGAGCGTCGCGGTCTCGACAACCGTCACGATGACATCCTCGCCACCGGCGGTGTGCACATCGGTGGTACCGACTTCGACAAACAGCTGAGTCTGCAAGGCCTGATGCCGCTGTTCGGCTACGGCAGCCGCATGAAGAGCGGCGCGTACATGCCGACCAGTCACCACATGAACCTGGCGACCTGGCACACGATCAACTCGGTTTACTCGCAGAAATCCACGCTGGCGCTGGGCAGCATGCGCTACGACATCGAAGACACCGGCGGTATCGATCGCCTGTTCAAGCTGATCGAACAGCGCGCCGGGCACTGGCTGGCGATGGAAGTGGAAGAAACCAAGATCCAGCTGACCCACGCCGACAGCCGCCATGTGCCGCTGGACCGCATCGAAGCCGGGCTGAGCGTCGAGCTGAGCCGCGCGTTGTTCGAATCGGCGATCGAGGCCTTGCTGGAACGGGTGCGCGGCAGCGTTACGCAATTGCTCAATGATGCCGGCGTGGCGGTCGATCAGGTCGACACGGTGTTCTTCACTGGGGGCTCCAGCGGCATCCCGGCCCTGCGCAACAGCGTCTCGGCAATGCTGCCGAACGCCCGGCATGTCGAAGGCAACATCTTTGGCAGCATTGGTAGCGGTTTGGCGATTGAAGCCCGCAAACGCTATGGCGTTTAGGGGCAGCTGCAAGTTTTAAGCTGCAAGCTGCAAGCTGCAAGCTGCAAGCTAGAGCAAAAGCCACTGCGGCTCTCGCTTCTGCTTTAACTTGCAGCTTGAAGCTTGCAACTCGAAGCTGCTTTTCTAGACCATTCCTCCGAGCTTCAACTCACTCTTCAGATATGCGTAATAAATCGGCCCCGCCACCACCCCCGGCAGGCCGAACGCGGCTTCGAACACCAGCATCGCCAAAAGCAACTCCCACGACTTGGCACTGATCTGCCCGCCGACAATGCGCGCGTTGAGGAAGTATTCGAGCTTGTGGATAACGATCAGGTAGCCCAGCGCGGCGATCGCCACCCAGATCGACAGCGACAGGCCGACGATGGTGATCAGCGTGTTCGACATCAGGTTGCCGATCACCGGCAGCAGGCCGAGCAGGAAGGTCAGCACGATCAGGGTTTTGGTCAGCGGCAGCTTGATGCCGAACATCGGCAGGATCACCGCGAGGAAGATCCCGGTGAACACGGTGTTGAGCAGGGAAATCTTGATCTGCGCGAAGACGATATTGCGAAACGCCTGCACCAGCAGATGCAAACGGTCGAACAAAGCGGCGGCCAGCGGCTTGCGCTTGGTCACGTCGGGGATGCGCTGCAAGGCGATGATCGCGCCGAGCACCATGCCGATCAGCAGGGTGACGAACATGTGCGCAGCGTCCTTGCCGACAAGTTGCAGGTCGGCCAGATGCTTGCTCGCCCACTCGCCGATCGCCACGCGAAATTCCGCCGCGCTGGCCGGCAGGTAAGCGTCGATGAACGGTGGCAACTGTCCGCGCGCGCGATCGACCACGCCCATGAATTTATCGAGCGAGGCGCCGGGGTTTTCCGCTTCATGCAGGAGGAAACTGATGGCGCCGGCGAAGATCAGCGCCAGCGCACTTACTACCAGCGTGCCGAGCAGCGCCACCGCCAACCAGCGCGCACGCCGCCCTTCGATCAGCCGTTGCAGTTGCGGGGTGAGCATGTTCACCAGCTCGAACACCAGCAACCCGGCCAGCAGGCTCGGCAGCAGGCGCAGCGGCAGCACCAGCAGCAAACCGCCAAAAATGATGATGCAACTGACCCAGAACACAACATGACGCTGAGAAAACGTTGGCATACAGCCTCAAAACGAACGGCGTGAAAGGATGGGCAGTCTGCCAGCGATCCGGGGTTAGCACTAGGGATATGCGGGCCGTGGGAATGGCGGTGCATTCACCGACGCTTTCGCGAGCAGGCTCGCTCCCACAGGAGTGCGCGTTTCAAATGTGGGAGCGAGCCTGCTCGCGAAGAGGCCGGCAAGCTCACCACATTATTTACCGTTTCACTTTTTCTTCAGACACTCACTCATGAACGCCTTGCGCGCATCGCCGGCCAGCGCCTTGGTTTTCGCATCGGCATTGCAGGTGGTCATCTTCTGCTGCTGCGGGGTCAGCTCCTTGCCATCGTTGGCTGCGGGTGCCGCTTTCAGGCAGGTGCTCATGAACGCCTTGCGCTCGTCGCCCTTCAGGCTTTTGGCGGTCGCATCGGCATTGCAGGTGGTCATCTTGTTCTGTTGCGCCGTGGCGGCGAAACCCTGGGAACACACAAGCAGCCCGATCATCAACAACGGCACACGCAACATCTTCATGGAGTTTTCTCCTTGTTGCCGCACCGATGGATGCGGCCTCTGTCGCAGTGTAGTCAAAGCTTGTTACACCTTCCTGCCCTCGAGGTGGCTGCGCCGATACTGCTCCGGCGTGCAACCGGCCTGGCGGGCGAACATGGCGATGAACGCCGAGCCGCTGCTGTAGCCGAGGTCGAAAGCGATTTCCTGCACCGAACGCGAGGTTTCCAGCGCCTCGATCGCCGCCAGATAACGCAAGCGCTGACGCCACTCGCCAAAGCTCATGCCCAGCTCGCGGACAAACTGCCGCGCCAGAGTGCGCTCGCTGACATGCACTTGCGCGGCCCAATACGCCAACGGTTGGTTGTCGCCCGGCGCAGCCTGCAAGGCGTCGAGAATCGTCAGTAAGCCCGGGCTGCTCGCATATGGCAGGTAACATTCCTGCACCGGTGCCTGTTGCAGTTGATCGACCAATACCTGGGCCAGACGCTGATCGGCCTCATGCTCCGGAATCTTCACATCGCGGGCGGCGAAGTCCTTGAGAATCGCCTTGAGAATGTCACTGATCGCCAAGGTGCAGGCGCGCGCCGGCAACCGTGTGCAAACACTTGGATCAAGACACACCGCGCGATAGTTGACCGGCTGATGACTATAGAAACTGTGCTCGACCTCGGGCGGCACCCACACCGCGTACTGCGGCGGCGACATGAAGCGGCTGCCGTCGACATCCATGTGCAACACGCCATGGGCCGCGTATTCCAGCGTGCCCCAAGGATGGCGATGCGGCGCGGCATATTCGTGGGCATTGAAATCGGCGTAGCGGAAATACACCGCTGACGGCAATTCGCTGAAATCGAGCAGATCGATGTGTTTGCTGTTCATGCTGTCCGGATGCAGAGGCAGGTTGTCCGGTTCGCAGTATAGGCCTGCATCCAGACAGGCGATAATCGCGCTTCATCAACGTTCTGGTTTTTGTCCCATGCAATACGCGTTTCCCCTGCTGGCGATTTTCATCTGGGCCGGCAACACCGTGATCAACAAACTGGCGGTCGGCGCGATCTTTCCCGCCGAGATCGGTTTCTATCGCTGGCTGCTCGCCGGCGTGCTGTTCACGCCATTCATGCTGAAGAAAGTCATCGCCCACTGGCCGCAGATTCGGCCGAACCTGGGGCGGATTTTCATCCTCGGCGTACTCGGCATGGCGGTGTATCAGAGCCTCGCCTATTTCGCCGCAACACTGACCACCGCAACCAATATGGGCATCATCCTGTCGTTGATGCCATTGATGTCGCTGGCCATGGCGATCATCAGCCTCGGCCAGCGCCTGACGGCTGGTGCGCTGGTCGGTGCGGTGCTGTCGTTCGCTGGCGTGCTGGTGGTGGTGTCATCCGGCAGCCTCGGAGCGCTGCTGCAACACGGGGTCAATCTGGGCGATGCGATGATGCTGATCGCCACGCTGGCCTACGCCGTTTACAGCACGCTGCTGAAAAAGTGGCAACTGCGCCTGCCGCCACTGGTGCTGCTGTACTTGCAGGTGCTGGTGGCGATTGTGGTGTTGTTTCCATTGTTCGCTGCTTCGCCAAAGACCGGGCTGAACCTGCAGAACGTGCCGCTGGTGCTGTATGCATGCCTGCTGGCCTCGATGGTCGCGCCGCTGGCGTGGATGCAGGCGGTGCAGCGACTGGGGCCGAGCCGGACGACGTTGTTCTTCAATCTGCTGCCATTGATTACCGCGCTGATTGCGGCGGTGGTGTTGAAGGAACAGTTGGCGATGTATCACCTGGTGGGTGGGTTGCTGACCTTGGCTGGGGTGGTTTTGTCGGAGCGCTGGACCACGGTGCTGGGCCGGCGGGTCGGCGTTGCCTGATAAGGCCCCTTCGCGAGCAGGCTCGCTCCCACGTTGAAATGCAGACACCTGTGGGAGCGAGCCTGCTCGCGAAGAACGATGACGCGGTCTGTTTGGCTATAACCCTGCAGCCTCCAGCCGCGCCGCATGCTCGACAAACAGCCTTACCGGATCTGCGCCCTTGCCCACCAGCCCCAGCGACTGATTGACGATGTCGAAATGATCCAGCGGATAGTCATCACCGATCACCGTGCCCAGATGCGAGCTGTAACGGCCGACCATGCCGTCGCACTGCCCCGGCTCGCGAACGAAGGTCCTGGCGAACAAGCGACAACTGCGGTTGGTGCCGTCAAAAAGATTGCCGCCACGATCGGTCTTGCCCGGTTGCAGCGTCCCTGACCAGGAGTAATAGCGCACACCATTGGCCTCTTCCGGCCCCGGCCCGCCCCACGTTTCCGGCAGCCCCTGTGGATAACGCTGATTGAATAATGCAACGCCCGCCGTCGTCAGCGATTGGTGAGAAGCGTGGATATCCACCGGCAGTTTCGGCCCGTGATAACCCGTGTCGAGCAATGCCATGACCCAGCCGATCAGGCGCAGCAACGCTTCGAGCAAGCGCCCCTTGGCGCTGTTGGCGGGATAGTGCTTTTCCAGATAATCGGCCAACTCCGAACCATGATTAGGCCCGGCCACCGATGTTACCGAGGCGACCAGATCCGGGCGCTTCGCCGCCGCATACCGTGCGGTCAACGCGCCTTGGCTGTGACCGAACAGATTGACCTTCGGCGCCCCGCTCTCGCGCAGAATTTCCTCGATCCGCGCCAGCAATTGCTCGCCGCGCACTTCCGTGGAGTTGAGTGGCGAGACCTGCACCGCGACCACCGTCGCACCACCACGGCGCAAGGCCTTGATGATGCCGAACCAATACGGATAAAGCACCAGCCGGACAAAGCCGAGCATGCCCGGCACCAGCACCAGTGGATAACGTGTCGACATGGGGTACATCCTTGTGCGCGGTGGGTGGAGGCCAGACGTGCAAGACGCTCGCCAAGCATCCACCTCGACGATGACAACTCAACGATAAGCCTATTCCAGCTCTGACCCTGCCGACATCGCAGTCCTCAGCAGTTCCTGAACCGAGTCCGGCGTAAATCGCATAAAACTTTTCGCTTCGCTCAAGACTCACACCCTGAGTAGCGACCGCGTCTTCAGAACGTGGCGCCTATCGGATTAGCCTCCAGGAGAATGAAATGAGTGACGTGCATTTGTCTGATGTTCAAACCCTGCGCGAACGCGCGCGGCAACACGTGGAAAACGGCGCGGTCACCGAGGGCTACAACGCCAACCGTGAGGAAATACTGCGTTTGCTCAATGAGTCGCTGGCCACCGAGCTGGTGTGCACCTTGCGCTACAAGCGCCACTACTTCATGGCCAACGGCCTGAAAGCCAACGTCGCCGCCGACGAATTTCTCGAGCACGCCAACCAGGAAGCCGAGCACGCCGATCGCCTCGCCGAGCGCATCGTGCAACTGGGCGGTGAGCCTGAGTTCAACCCTGACCTGCTGAGCAAGATGTCCCACGCGCAATACGTGGCCGGCAACACGCTCAAGGAAATGGTTTACGAAGATCTGGTGGCCGAGCGCATCGCCATCGACAGCTACCGCGAAATCATCCAGTACATCGGTGACAAGGACCCGACCACCCGCCGCATCTTCGAAGACATCCTCGCCCAGGAAGAAGAACACGCCGACGACATGGCGGATATCCTTAACGATCTGTAATCCTTAACAGCAAAAGATCGCAGCCTTCGGCAGCTCCTACAGGGGGAACGCATTCCAAATGTAGGAGCTGCCGAAGGCTGCGATCTTTTGATCTGCCCTGCTTACTTGCTGGGTTTAACGGTCACCGGCGCCTTGCCCTGCTTCATCTGTTCCAGCAACGGCGCACATTGATTCGGTTCGCCACCGCTCGGCGCCACCAGCGCCAGCAATCCCGCCGCCGGTGCGGCTATCACGCCCAGCGCAACCATCCCCGCCCCGCGCAGCATCAACGGTACGGCTTTGACGCCGGCATCCGGTTTGATGAATTTGCCGCGCACATACAGCGGCGAGCGCAGGGAGATCAGTCGCCAGCCTTTCGACTCAGGGGTCACGGTCAGATCGAGTTGCTCGGTGGCCATGTTCGCCGTGCCATCGATGTAGATGATTGCGTTCTCGGTATCGAAGACAAACAGCCGTGTCGTGGCCAGGCCGGTCTTGATGTCGAAGTCCGCGGCCGCGCAATTGATCTTCACTTCCTTGTCGCCAAAGATCTTGCCGACCACGTAGTTGCCGACGTTGAGCCCGGCCAGTTCCATCAGCTCGCGGCTGATCGCACCGTCGTTGGTCAGCATCTTCAGATTGCCGTTGGCGCCACCGAGGAGCTTGGCCACGGAGTTGCCCCGGCCACTGATGTCGGCATCGCCATTGAGCTCACCGAAACTGGTTTTCATCGGCTCGAAAGTGGGGAACAGCTCTTTGAGTTTGAATTTGCGTGCGGTCAACCGCGCCCGGCCTTCCAACGGCTCGGTGCGGCCATTGAGGCGGATCAGCGCATCCAGGGTGCCGCCGGCGACGCCAAAGCGCAGCGGTTCCAGGCTGAGTTCGCCGTCGTTGAGTTTCAGATGGGTATAGAGGTCGTTGAACGGCAGCTTCTCGCTGTGAACGATGCGCTTGCCGGTGAACTCGACATCCGCGTCCATGGCGCGCCAGCGATCAGTCTTAAACTCTTCGACCGGCAGGACTTTGTCTGCCGGCTGCTTGCTCGCGCCGCCACGGGCCTTTTGCTCGGTGTTGGAATCGGCACCGATCAACGGTGCAAGGTCGGCGAACAGCAGTTGATTGGAGAGCAACGCACCCGTGAGTTTCGGCCGTGGCTGGCTGGCCACGTAGGTCAGGTCGCCGTGGATGTCGCTGTCGCCGATCTTGCCGTTGAATTTCTCATAAGTGAATTTTGCCCCGGCCTCGTCATGCAGCTTGGCGATCAGGTGGCCGTCGGTGGAATACGGTGGGGTGTCCGGCAGCGTCACGCCGGTCAGTGGGTAGAGATTGCCGAGACTGTCGCCAGCGAGTTTCAAGCGCAGGTCGAGGGCGCCGAGATTCAGCGGGTCAGTCAGGGTGCCGGCCAGTTCGATACGGGTATCGCCGATCTTCGCCTGGGCCTGCAACGGGAACGGCTTGCTCGCGTCCTGCAAGGCCAGCAACCCGCCGATCTTGCCCTGCCCGGTGAGGTTCTGCGCGTGGTATTGGCCTTTGACCTTGAGTGCAAAGGCATAGTCCTGCGGTGCGCCGCCCTTGTCCTGAGCGGTTTTCGCCGCTTTGTCGCCAACAATCTCGCTGAAGGGAATCGGCTTGCCGAGCGGGTCGATCAGCACATCGAGGTTGGTCTTCAGGGTCTGGTCGTCGAGGGTCACGTGGCCCTTGTCGAAACCGATCGCGCCGATATCGACCACCCAGCTCGAAGGCTCGGCGTTCGGGTCCTTGGGATCGAATTTGAACGTCCAGTTGGCGCGGCCATCGGCCAGACGTTGCAGCTCGGCATTCGGCTCGGTCAGGTCGATGCGCGGAATCACCACGCGTTGAGCCAGCAGGGCCAGCGGCGAAATGCGCAGCTCGACGCGTTTCAGGGTGACCATCTGCGGCTGCTTCGACCAGTCCGGGTTGCCCAGGCTCAGATCCTCGGCGACCACGTGCGGCCAAGGCACCCAAGAGCGCCAGCCGCCTTCTTCCGGCTCGCGCTGCCAGATCACTGCGAGGTTGCCATTGATGGCAAACGCCCGGTGCAGTTCTTCCGAAACTTTGGCGTTGATCGTGGGTTTGATCCGGTTCCAGTCGAAAAACACGATGATCAGAATCAAGGCTGCCAGCAGCAGCGCGAGGATGGCGAAGGTCCAGCTGAAGATTTTTCCAGTGCGCGTCATGCACAAAGCTCCTGATCACGACCGCACGCCGAACATCCCGACGCACAGCTGAAACGGCAGACCGAAGCGGCCCCTATGCAGTCTGTGACTGGCGAAAGGCCCGCAGGTTTAATTGAAAGGCAGTTTAAGCCATAAAAAGCCCGGCAAAACTGACCGATCGGTCGAGCAGTGTTACCGCCACCCGCACTTTTGCGAGGCACGAGTGAGTCGAAAATACCCACGACGGTGCAAAACCGTCGCCCGCAAAGGCGCGATCTAGAGCCTTCGCGCCGAACAATCAATTCTGTTGATTATTACCATTGCGTTTATGAACTTTTATATCGACTTATCGAGAGTAGCATTGCCCTCGTACCCACTTTATCGCCCTCCCAAGGAGCCACTATCATGAAACGCCAATTACTGCTCAGCCTTACCCTGTCGATGCTAGCCAGCACTGCTTTCGCCCTGCCCGCTGCCGATCAGGCCACTCCGCAAGTCAAAGACAGCCACTCGGTGTTTAGCCAGACCGTAGCTTCCGACGGTTCCGAGCGCACTCCACAAGGTCAGACCCTGGCTGAAAACGGCCGCAACCGCCTCGAAGAAAAAGGCCTGGTTCAAGACGGCTCGGATCGCACCCCTCAAGGCCAGGCCCTGGCTGAAAACGGTCGCAACCGCCTCGAAGAAAAAGGCCTGGTTCAGGACGGCTCTGATCGCACCCCACAAGGTCAGATCCTCGCTTCCGACGGTACCGAGCGCACCCCACAAGGCCAGACCCTGGCATCTGACGGTTCCGAGCGCACTCCACAGGGCCAGACCCTGGCTGATGACGGCTTCGATAAAACCCCACTGGGTCAAGCCCTCGCTGAAGGCGGTGGTGACCGTGTGATCGAACGCAACAGCAAATTGAGCTGAGCCCATGACGGCCCGGCAAAAAAGCCCAATCAGCGGATTGGGCTTTTGACTTTTCAGCTTCTGTAAAACCCTCGCTGAACGACTCCCCGTTCGACGCCGACAAAGCCGATTTGCTAGAGTGCGGCGCTTGTCCTGCCGAAGAACACACCCTGCGATGCTGCCCCGCGCCGAACAGAAACAACAGACCCGCAACGCCCTGATGGACGCTGCCCGCCACCTGATGGAAAGCGGCCGAGGATTCGGCAGCCTGAGCCTGCGCGAAGTGAGCAAGACCGCCGGCATCGTGCCCACCGGTTTCTACCGGCACTTCGCCGATATGGACGAGTTGGGGCTGGTGCTGGTCAGTGAAGTCGGCCAGACCTTCCGCGAGACCATCCGCCTGGTGCGGCACAATGAATTCGTCATGGGCGGCATCATCGACGCTTCGGTGCGCATCTTCCTTGATGTGGTCAACGCCAACCGCTCGCAATTCCTGTTTCTCGCCCGCGAACAATACGGCGGCTCGCTGCCGGTACGTCAGGCAATCGGACGCCTGCGGGAGAACATCAGCGCCGACCTCGCGGCGGACCTGGCGCTGATGCCCAAGCTGCAACATCTGGATCTGGCAGGCCTCAGCGTGATGGCTGACCTGATCGTCAAATCGGTGTTCGCCACCCTCCCCGACATCATCGACCCGCCCGCCGAAGCCTTGCCGGAGCATCTGACCCCACAGGCGAAGATCACCCAGCAACTGCGCTTCATCTTCATCGGCCTCAAGCACTGGCAAGGGCTGGGCAGTACCGAGTAATCCCTTCTTTATCTGACACAGCGCAAAGCCCCTGTGGGAGCGAGCCTGCTCGCGAAAGCGCTGGGTCAGCTGAATACATCTGTCTGACACGGCGCATTCGCGAGCAGGCTCGCTCCCACATTGAACATCCGCCATCGCCTCGCTTTGGTGCATGACAAATTGTTCATGCACCAAAACCTTCCAGAATCGCCGCGCCTGTTGAAAGATCAGGCACGCGCCGACAGCTATTTCCTACAGATCGCCCGATTGGCGCGGCGCTTGCTCTAGCCCAATCAACGTTCATTGCTGGAAGCTTTCCGATGCTGGTGATTCATCGCAGAATCGACCCTCAACCCGCCTGGGCCGCCGAGCTGCACCTGACCTTCGAAGCGCGCAGCAAAAGCCGTTTGCGCTGTTTCAGTGCCGAAGGCGAAGACGTCGGGTTGTTTTTGGAGCGCGGCCAGCCACCGCTGTATGACGGCGAATGTCTGCAGGCCGAAGACGGCCGTGTCGTGCGCGTCTGCGCCCGTCCCGAACAACTGCTCCACGTCACTTGCGCCAATGCGTTCGAACTGACGCGCGCGGCCTATCACCTCGGCAACCGCCACGTCGCCCTGCAAGTCGGCGACGGCTGGCTGCGCCTGCTCGACGATTACGTGCTCAAAGCGATGCTCGAACAGCTCGGCGCACAGGTCGAGGCCATCGAAGCGCCGTTCCAGCCGGAACACGGCGCCTACGGCGGCGGCCATCATCACTCCCGCCACGGTGATGAAGACTTCAACTACGCGCCAAAACTTCACCAGTTCGGCGTGCGCCTGTGAATCCGGCCTGGGCGCTGCTGCGTCTGGCCAGTCCGCAACTGCCGATTGGCGGCTACAGCTATTCCCAGGGTCTGGAAATGGCGGTGGATAACGGCCGGGTCCACAACCCTGACGCCGCCCGGCGCTGGATCAGCGATCAACTGCTGCTCAATCTCGCCCGCTTCGAAGCGCCGCTGCTGTTGGCGCATTGCCAAGCCGCAGCAAATGAAAACTGGGCCGAATTACGACAACTCTGCGAGAGCCACCGCGCCAGTCGCGAAACCCGCGAGTTGCATCTGGAGAGCCGGCAGATGGGTTACTCCTTGCAGCAGTTGTTGAACGGCTTGCCGGAACTCGACGAGCCTGCCCGCGACTTTCTTGACCAGACCACAGAACCGCACCTGGCCTTGTGCTGGGCGCTGGCAGCACGCGCCTGGGGCATCAATCCGCAGGATGCCCTTGCCGCGTGGCTGTGGAGCTGGCTGGAAAACCAGCTCGCCGTGTTGATGAAGACCCTGCCGTTGGGCCAGCAAGCCGCCCAGCGCCTGACCAGCGAACTGCTGCCGCTGCTGCAACAGGCGCAGCACGATGCAACCCGCATAAATCCCGAACACATCGGCAGCGCCGCCTTTGGCCTGTCCTTGGCGTGCATGGCCCACGAGCGCCAGTACAGCCGTCTCTTCCGCTCTTAGGGCTGTTTATTTTGGAGAATGAAATGGATACACAACCCCTGCGCGTCGGCATCGGCGGCCCGGTCGGTTCCGGCAAGACCGCGCTGACTTTGGCCCTGTGCCTGGCCCTGCGCGAGCGTTACAACCTCGCCGTGGTCACCAACGACATCTACACCCGCGAAGACGCCGATTTCCTCGTGCGCAACGAAGCCCTCGCGCCGGAGCGGATCATCGGCGTGGAAACCGGCGGCTGCCCGCACACGGCGATCCGCGAAGACGCCTCGATCAACCTCGAAGCGGTCGATCAACTGAACCGGCGCTTTCCGGGGCTGGATCTGATTCTGGTGGAGTCCGGCGGCGACAACCTCTCGGCGACCTTCAGCCCGGAGCTGTCGGATCTGACCATCTACGTGATCGACGTCTCCGCCGGCGACAAGCTGCCGCGCAAGGGCGGCCCGGGGATCTGCAAGTCCGACCTGCTGGTGATCAACAAGATCGACCTCGCGCCACTGGTGGGCGCCTCGCTGGAAATGATGGACAGCGACACCAAACGCATGCGCAACGGCAAGCCGTTCGTGTTCAGCAACCAGAAAACCGGTCAGGGCCTCGAAGAAATCATCGCCTTCATCGAACGTCAGGGCCTGCTGACCGCCGCCTGATCCATTTATTCACAAGGAAGCTTATCCATGACACTCAAACGCATTCTTGGCGCTCTGGCGTTGCTGCTGACACCGGCGCTGGCCTTCGCTCACCCGGGCCATGGCGACAGCGGCCTCGTCGCGGGCATCAGCCACCCGATCGGCGGGCTCGACCACTTGCTGGCAATGCTCGCCGTCGGTTTGTGGGCGGCGCAGCAACAAGGCGCGGCGCGCTGGGCGCTGCCGTGCACTTTTGTCGGCACCATGTTGCTCGGAGGTTTGCTCGGTTTTGAGGGGCTCGAGTTGCCGGCGCTGGAAAGCGGGATTGCCGCTTCGGTATTGGCGCTAGGCCTGGCCGTGGCACTGGCGGTGCGTCCGCCGCTGGTGATGGCGGTGGCCGCGACGGCACTGTTTGCGCTGTTCCATGGCGTGGCGCATGGGCTGGAGCTGCCGGACATGAGCAGCCCGTGGGCGTATGCGGCCGGGTTTGTCGCGGCGACGGCGGTTTTGCATGCGCTCGGTTATGGCGTGGTGCGAGTTCTTCCGCAGGCAGCGGCGCCGCTGGTGCGGTTGGCGGGTGCGGCTTCGGCGGCGACCGGGGTGTGGTTGTTGGCAGGCTGATTTTTTAGCGCCTGCACTGGCCTCTTCGCGAGCAGGCTCGCTCCCACAGGTTTTGTGTACGCTGCAAATCCACTGTGGGAGTGAGCCTGCTCGCGAAGACGGCCTGGCAGACACCGCCTCTCTCAAGCGGTGCTCTCTGCTACCATGTCGCGCAATCGCCCCAGCCCGTGACG
>NZ_JAFGYL010000020.1:0-100829 GCF_017491835.1 Pseudomonas sp. 67(2021) | reverse complement strand
CTCGATGATTCTGGTGCCCTACCTGTGGTCGGCGGCCTATGCCCTGCTGCTGGCGGTGCGCGGCGAGAGCTACGAAGGCTTTGCCGCCGAGCGGCGCAAGGATCTGATCATCGGCGGTATCGCCCTGATCTATGCGGTGTGGTTGTTGTACGCCGGCGGGGTCAAGTACCTGCTGCTGTCGGCCCTGCTCTACGCGCCCGGCGCGATCCTGTTCGCCAAGGCCAAGCTGGAACTCAAACAACCGGTTTTCACCAACGTCGAGAAGCTGATTTTCGCCGCAGTGGTCGTGGGCGCCGTGGTGGCGGCCTACGGTCTCTACGATGGCTTCCTGACGCTGTAACCCCTGATTGAATTGTCATCTGGAGGAACACAGAAATGACCACGGAAAAAGTGAAGTACGGCGTCCACTCCGAAGCCGGGAAACTGCGTAAAGTCATGGTTTGCTCCCCAGGTCTGGCCCATCAGCGGCTGACCCCGAACAACTGCGATGAACTGCTGTTCGATGACGTGCTGTGGGTAGCGCAGGCCAAGCGCGACCATTTCGACTTTGTCACCAAGATGCGCGAGCGCGGCATCGACGTGGTGGAAATGCACAACCTGCTGACCGACATCGTCGCCATTCCCGAAGCGCTGGACTGGATTCTTGAGCGCAAGGTGACCGCCGACTCGGTGGGCCTGGGCCTGATCAGCGAAGTGAAATCCTGGCTGAAAAGCCTCGAGCCACGGCACATCGCCGAATTCCTGATTGGCGGCGTCTCGGCCGATGATCTGCCGGACAGCTTCGGTGGCAAGACCATCCAGATGTTCCGCGATTTCCTCGGCCACTCCAGCTTCATCCTGCCACCGCTGCCCAACACCCAGTTCACCCGCGATACCACCTGCTGGATCTACGGTGGTGTGACGCTGAACCCGATGTACTGGCCGGCGCGCCGTCAGGAAACCCTGCTGACCACCGCCATCTACAAATTCCATCCGCAGTTCACCAACGCCGAATTCGAGATCTGGTACGGCGACCCGGACAAGGACCACGGCAACTCTACCCTTGAGGGCGGCGACGTCATGCCGATCGGCAACGGTGTGGTGCTGATCGGCATGGGCGAGCGTTCATCGCGTCAGGCCATCGGCCAACTGGCGCTGAACCTGTTCAACAACAAAGCAGTGGAAAAAGTCATCGTCGCCGGCCTGCCGAAATCCCGCGCCGCAATGCACCTGGACACCGTGTTCAGCTTCTGCGACCGCGACCTGGTGACGATCTTCCCGGAAGTGGTCAACCAGATCGTCGCCTTCACCCTGCGCCCTGACGAAAGCAAACAGGGCGGCATCGACATCCGCCGCGAAGAAGGCAGCTTCCTCGACACCGTCGCTGCGGCGCTCAACCTGCCGAAACTGCGCGTGGTGGAAACCGGCGGCAACAGCTTCGCCGCCGAACGCGAGCAATGGGACGACGGCAACAACGTGGTCGCGATGGAACCCGGCGTGGTCATCGGCTACGACCGCAACACCTACACCAACACCCTGCTGCGCAAGGCTGGCGTGGAGGTCATCACCATCAGCGCCGGCGAACTCGGCCGGGGCCGTGGCGGCGGTCACTGCATGACCTGCCCGATCATCCGCGACCCGATCGATTACTAAACGACCGTCCTCCCGGCCGCACCCATCCCGTCGCGGCCGGGCCGATTACCGAATCCAAGGAGAATCATCATGGCGTTTAACATTCACAACCGTAATTTGCTGAGCCTGGAACACCACACCCCTCGCGAATTGCGTTACTTGCTCGACCTGTCTCGCGATCTGAAACGTGCGAAGTACACCGGCACCGAGCAACAGCATCTGAAGGGCAACAACATCGCCCTGATCTTCGAGAAAACTTCGACCCGCACCCGTTGCGCCTTCGAAGTGGCGGCCTATGACCAAGGCGCCAACGTCACTTACATCGACCCGAACTCCTCGCAGATCGGCCACAAGGAAAGCATGAAGGACACCGCCCGCGTGCTCGGGCGCATGTACGACGCCATCGAGTACCGTGGCTTCAAGCAGGAAATCGTCGAAGAGCTGGCCAAGTTCGCCGGCGTGCCGGTGTTCAACGGCCTGACCGATGAATATCACCCGACCCAGATGATCGCCGACGTGCTGACCATGCGTGAACACGCTGACAAGCCGATCCACGAAATCAGCTACGCCTACTTGGGCGACGCGCGCAACAACATGGGCAACTCGCTGCTGCTGATCGGCGCCAAACTGGGCATGGACGTGCGCATCTGCGCGCCGAAAGCGCTGTGGCCGCTGGACGATCTGGTGGCGCGCTGCAAAAAATACGGTGAGGAAAGCGGCGCACGCATCACCCTCACCGAAGATCCGAAAGAAGCGGTCAAAGGCGTCGACTTCATTCACACCGATGTCTGGGTGTCTATGGGCGAACCGGTGGAAGCCTGGGCCGAGCGTATCCAGCAACTGCTGCCGTATCAGGTCAACGCCGACCTGATGAAAGCCACCGGCAACCCGCGTACCAAGTTCATGCACTGCCTGCCGGCCTTCCACAACAGCGACACCAAGGTCGGCAAACAAATCGCCGAGCAGTATCCGCACCTGAAAAACGGCATCGAAGTGACCGACGACGTGTTCGAGTCGCCAGCCTGCATCGCCTTCGAGCAAGCGGAAAACCGCATGCACACGATCAAGGCGATTCTGGTCTCGACCCTGGCTGATCTCTAACTGGTTGAAGATGATCGTTCCCTCGCTCCCGCGTGGGAATGCATCCCGTGACGCTCTGCGTCACAGCGGACGCGGAGCGTCCGTGGCGGCATTCCCACGCAGAGCGTGGGAACGATCAATACGAAAAGGACATGCACCATGCGTATCGTCGTAGCCCTGGGCGGTAACGCCCTGCTTCGCCGTGGTGAGCCGATGACCGCTGACAATCAGCGCGCCAACATCCGCATCGCCACCGAGCAAATCGCCAAGATCCATCCCGGCAACCAACTGGTCATCGCTCACGGCAATGGCCCGCAAGTCGGTCTGCTGTCGCTGCAAGCGGCGGCCTACACCTCCGTCACCCCCTACCCGCTGGACGTGCTCGGCGCTGAAACCGAAGGCATGATCGGCTACATCATCGAACAGGAACTGGGCAATCTGCTCGACTTCGAAGTGCCGTTCGCCACCCTGCTGACCCAGGTCGAAGTCGACGCCAATGACCCGGCTTTCAAGAACCCGACCAAGCCGATCGGCCCGGTGTACGAGAAAGCCGAAGCGGAAAAACTCGCCGCCGAGAAAGGCTGGGCGATTGCTGCCGATGGCGACAAATTCCGCCGTGTGGTCGCCAGCCCACGGCCGAAGCGCATCTTCGAAATCCGCCCGATCAAGTGGCTGCTGGACAAGGGCAGCATCGTCATTTGCGCTGGTGGCGGCGGTATTCCGACCATGTACGACGAGCAGCGCAACCTCAAGGGCATCGAGGCGGTGATCGACAAGGATCTGTGTTCGTCGTTGCTTGCCGAGCAACTGGAAGCCGACCTGCTGGTGATCGCCACTGACGTCAACGCAGCGTTCATCGATTACGGCAAGCCGACGCAGAAAGCCATCGCCGAAGCCCACCCGGACGAACTCGAACGCCTCGGCTTCGCCGCCGGCTCCATGGGACCGAAGGTGCAGGCAGCCTGCGAATTCGCGCGCCATACTGGCAAGGTCGCGGTGATCGGTTCGCTGGCCGATATCGAAGCCATCGTCCAGGGCACCGCCGGTACGCGGGTCAGCACGGCGAAGCCGGGGATCAGCTACCGATAACAATAAACGCCGGGGCAGGCTCAAGGCCTGCCCCGCTTCCATGCCTTGAAAGGAGTAGCTCAATGGCCCAGTTCGAACCCGGTCATCTGCACATCGAGCGGCACGCGTTGACCGACGATGACGTCAATTACAACGTGCATCTGGACTATGAAGTGTTCACCGATCCGCAGAAAGGCAAAGGGATTCAGTTCACCCTGCACGGCAGCATGCAGGGCAAGGACATGAAGGAGGCGTTTTTCCTGCCCAAGGAAGAGGCCTACAACTTCGCCCGCGATGTCACGCGGATTGCCGAGAAGTACGGCATCCCCAAGACCCACAGCCAGATCGGCTCGGTGCACAAGCATTACGATCTGATGTTTGAAGACATTCGGCAGAAGTTGAATATGCAGTCGGGGGATCCGGTCAATCTCGAGCATTTCGAATAACTTCCTTTCCACTGATCGTTCCCACGCTCCGCGTGGTGATGCATCCCGTGACGCTCCGCGTCACAGCGGACGCGGAGCGTCCGTGGCGGCATTCCCACGCAGAGCGTGGGAGAGATCAGCGCAGGGACAAGATTTCACCATTAGCCCGCCCCAAGGCATACTTGCCCCCCTCCGCTCTGCAGATCACTGAACCCGCCCCCATGCGTATCCACGTCAGCTTCATCGACCGCGTCGGCATCACCCAGGAAGTCCTGGCTATCCTCGGTGGGCGCAATCTCAATCTGGACGCGGTGGAGATGATCCCGCCGAACGTCTACATCGACGCGCCGACGCTCAGCCCGCAAGTGCTCGAAGAACTGAAAGATGCGCTGTTTCGCGTGCTCGGCGTGGAAGCGGTGACCGTGGTCGATATCCTGCCCGGCCAGCGTCGGCATCTGCAGCTAGATGCCCTGCTCGCGGCGATGACTGACCCGGTGCTGGCCCTCGACAGCGCCGGCAAGGTGCTGCTGGCCAATCCGGCGCTGATTGCCCTGTACGGTCGCGAACCGGCCGGCGAAAGCGTCTCGGCGCTGTTCAATGATCCCGGTCTGCTCGACACCCTGCTGGAAAACGGCTTTCGCCTGCCGCTGCGCGAGATCACCGTCAACGGCCAGACCCTGCTGCTCGATGCCACGCCGATCACCGACGCCGGCGCCCTGCTGACCCTGTATCAACCGAACCGCATCGGCGAACAACTCTCAGCACTGCACCACGATCACGCCGAAGGCTTCGACGCCCTGCTCGGCGAATCCCCGGCGATCCGCACACTCAAGGCCCGCGCGCAACGCGTCGCCGCCCTTGATGCACCGCTATTGATTCAGGGCGAAACCGGCACCGGCAAAGAATTGGTGGCCCGCGCCTGTCACGCGATCAGTGCGCGGCACAGCGCTCCGTTTCTCGCCCTCAACTGCGCAGCGCTGCCGGAAAACCTCGCCGAAAGCGAACTGTTCGGCTACGCCCCCGGCGCCTTCACTGGCGCGGCGCGTGGCGGTAAGCCGGGGCTGATGGAGCTGGCCAACCAGGGCACGGTGTTTCTCGATGAGATCGGCGAGATGTCGCCGTACTTGCAGGCCAAACTCCTGCGTTTTCTCAACGACGGCAGCTTCCGCCGCGTCGGTGGTGATCGGGAAGTAAAGGTCGACGTGCGCATCCTCAGCGCGACCCACCGCGACCTGGAAAAAATGGTCAGCGAAGGCCTGTTCCGCGAGGACCTGTTCTATCGCCTCAACGTGCTCAACGTCGAAGTGCCGCCGCTGCGTGAACGCGGTCAGGACATCCTGCTGCTGGCGCGCTACTTCATGCAGCAGGCCTGTGCGCAGATCCAGCGCCCGGTCTGCCGCCTGGCGCCCGGCACTTATCCGGCGCTGCTCGGCAATCGCTGGCCGGGCAACGTGCGGCAATTGCAGAACGTGATTTTTCGCGCAGCGGCGATTTGCGAGAGCAGCCTGGTCGATATCGGCGACCTCGACATCGCCGGCACTTCGGTGGCGCGCCAGGCCGATACCGATGTCGACAGCCTTGAGCAAGCGGTCGAATCGTTCGAGAGAGAGCTGCTGGAAAAGCTCTACGTCAGCTACCCCTCGACCCGGCAATTGGCGAGCCGCTTGCAGACCTCGCACACCGCCATTGCCCATCGCCTGCGCAAATACGGCATTCCCAATAAACCCTGACTCACCGCGCATCCCTATTGCAGGAAATTCCCCATGTGGGAGCGAGCCTGCTCGCGAAAGCGGTCTATCAGCAAAATAGCTGGCGCCTGACACACCGTCTTCGCGAGCAGGCTCGCTCCCACAGGATTTATGGCGGATTCGAAATCCGTCCAAAAACGACCTCCATCTGTACCGAAAGCGCTACAGCGGAACGATATCGCTACACCCGCCTGTGACCAGCGCTGCGCAACGCTTTGATCCCGTTCAGCTTTTCTCCTCGCCCCAAGCTGTAGCGATTTCGCTACAGGCGCAACCTGCCGACGCCCACCTGAAAAATCCAAGCCATTGATTTATATAGATAAATCAACCTTGGCCGCATTCTTGCTACCTGCCTTCTCATCTATAAAGGGCTTCCCCGCCCCAAGCTTTCCACCGCGTCCACCAGACGAGTCTGGCCCCTGAGGAGTTTCCATGAGCGAGTTGCGTTTTACTGAAGATCACGAATGGCTGCGCACCGAAGCCGACGGCAGTGTCACTGTCGGCATCACCGCATTCGCGCAGAACGCTTTGGGCGACGTGGTGTTCGTGCAACTGCCTGAGCTGCAGGCTTACGAAAAAGGCGCTGAAGCCGCCACCGTGGAATCGGTGAAAGCCGCAAGCGGCGTGTACATGCCGCTCGATGGCGACGTGCTGGAAGTCAACCCGGCGCTGGAAAACGCTCCTGAGCTGGTCAACGAAGATCCGCTGGGCGAAGGCTGGTTCTTCCGCTTCCAGCCAAGCGACGCCGCCGCTGTCGGCAAATTGCTCGATCAGGACGCTTACGACCGCCTGATCAAAGCCCAAGCCGAAGCCTGAGGAATTACCCCATGACCGCCATCAATCTCGGCACCGCCAACGAATTCATCGCCCGTCACATCGGCCCGCGCGCCGGTGACGAGCAAGCCATGCTCAACAGCCTCGGCTTCGATTCCCTCGAAGCCCTGAGCGCCAGCGTCATCCCCGAAAGCATCAAGGGCACCAGCGTGCTCGGCATGGACGACGGCCTCAGCGAGGCCGACGCCCTGGCGATGATCAAATCCATCGCCGGCAAGAATCAGCTGTTCAAGACCTACATCGGCCAGGGCTACTACAACTGCCACACGCCGTCGCCGATCCTGCGCAACCTGCTGGAAAACCCGGCCTGGTACACCGCTTACACCCCCTACCAGCCAGAAATTTCCCAGGGCCGTCTCGAAGCGCTGCTGAACTTCCAGACCATGATCAGCGACCTCACCGGCCTGCCGATCGCCAACGCCTCCCTGCTCGACGAAGCCACCGCCGCTGCCGAAGCCATGACCTTCTGCAAACGCCTGAGCAAGAACAAAGGCAGCCACCAGTTCTTCGCCTCGATCCACAGCCATCCGCAGACCCTCGACGTGCTGCGCACCCGTGCCGAGCCGCTCGGTATTGACGTGGTCGTGGGCGATGAGCGCGAACTGACTGACGTCACGCCGTTCTTTGGCGCGCTGCTGCAATACCCGGCGAGCAACGGTGATGTGTTCGACTACCGCGAGCTGACCGAGCGTTTCCACGCCGCCAACGCTTTGGTCGCCGTGGCCGCTGATTTGCTGGCCCTGACGCTGCTGACCGCACCGGGCGAATTCGGTGCCGACGTCGCCATCGGTTCGGCGCAACGCTTCGGCGTGCCGCTGGGCTTCGGTGGCCCGCACGCCGCTTATTTCTCGACTAAAGATGCGTTCAAGCGCGACATGCCGGGCCGTCTGGTCGGTGTCTCGGTTGACCGTTTCGGCAAGCCGGCCCTGCGCCTGGCGATGCAGACTCGCGAGCAACACATCCGCCGCGAGAAGGCCACCTCGAACATCTGCACCGCGCAGGTGCTGCTGGCCAACATCGCCAGCATGTACGCCGTCTACCACGGCCCGAAAGGCCTGACCCAGATCGCCAACCGCGTGCATCACCTGACCGCGATTCTGGCCAAGGGCCTGACCGCGCTGGGCGCTCAAGTCGAGCAGGCAAACTTCTTCGACACCCTGACCGTTGCTACCGGCGCACACACCGCCGCGCTGCACGACAAGGCGCACGCTCAGCAGATCAACCTGCGTGTGATCGACGCCGAACGTCTGGGCCTGTCGGTCGACGAAACCACCACTCAGGCTGATATCGAAACCCTGTGGGGCCTGTTCGCCGACGGCAAGACCCTGCCGGACTTCGCTGCGCTGGCCGCCTCGGTGCAGAGCACCATTCCTGCTGAGTTGGTGCGCCAGTCGCCGATCCTCAGCCACCCGGTGTTCAACCGTTATCACTCGGAAACCGAGCTGATGCGCTACCTGCGCAAACTGGCGGACAAGGACCTGGCACTGGATCGCACGATGATTCCACTGGGCTCGTGCACCATGAAACTCAACGCCGCCAGCGAAATGATCCCGGTGACCTGGGCCGAATTCGGTGCACTGCACCCGTTCGCCCCGGCCGCACAAAGCGCCGGTTACCAGCAACTGACCGACGAGCTGGAAGCGATGCTCTGCGCCGCCACCGGTTACGACTCGATCTCGCTGCAACCGAACGCCGGTTCGCAAGGTGAATACGCAGGTCTCCTGGCGATCCGCGCCTACCACCAGAGCCGTGGCGATGAGCGCCGCGACATCTGCCTGATCCCGTCGTCGGCCCACGGCACCAACCCGGCCACCGCGCAAATGGCAGGCATGCGCGTGGTCGTTACCGCATGCGATGCCCGTGGCAACGTCGACATTGAAGACCTGCGCGCCAAAGCCATCGAGCACCGCGAACACCTCGCCGCGCTGATGATCACCTACCCGTCGACCCACGGCGTGTTCGAAGAAGGCATCCGCGAAATCTGCGCGATCATTCACGACAACGGCGGCCAGGTGTATATCGACGGCGCCAACATGAACGCCATGGTCGGCCTCTGCGCACCGGGCAAGTTCGGCGGCGACGTTTCGCACCTGAACCTGCACAAAACCTTCTGCATCCCGCACGGCGGTGGCGGCCCGGGCGTTGGCCCGATCGGCGTCAAATCGCACCTGACCCCGTTCCTGCCCGGCCACGGCCAGATGGAACGCAAGGAAGGCGCGGTCTGCGCGGCGCCGTTCGGCAGCGCAAGCATTCTGCCGATCACCTGGATGTACATCCGCATGATGGGCGGCGCTGGTCTGAAGCGCGCTTCGCAACTGGCGATCCTCAATGCCAACTACATTTCCCGTCGCCTCGAAGAGCATTACCCAGTGCTCTACACCGGCAGCAACGGCCTGGTGGCGCACGAGTGCATTCTTGATCTGCGTCCATTGAAAGACAGCAGCGGCATCAGCGTCGATGACGTCGCCAAACGCCTGATCGACTTCGGCTTCCACGCGCCGACCATGTCGTTCCCGGTCGCCGGCACATTGATGATCGAGCCGACCGAAAGCGAATCCAAGGAAGAACTGGACCGCTTCTGCGACGCGATGATCCGCATCCGCGAAGAAATTCGCGCAGTGGAAAACGGCACCCTGGACAAGGAAGACAACCCACTGAAAAACGCCCCGCACACCGCAGCGGAACTGGTTGGCGAATGGACCCACCCGTACAGCCGCGAGCAAGCCGTTTACCCAGTCGCGTCGCTGATCGAAGGCAAATACTGGCCGCCGGTCGGCCGCGTCGACAACGTCTTCGGCGATCGCAACCTGGTGTGCGCCTGCCCGTCGATCGAAAGCTACGCTTAAGAGCGGCAGCTGCAAGTTTCTAGCTGCAAGCTGCAAGTAAGGGCTGATCTGCTTTTAACTTGCGGCTTGTGTCTTGCTGCATGCACTGAGGCCTTATAGAGGCCGCAAGGAAAACCCGATCCGCTTTTACTTGCAGCTTGCAGCTTGAAGCTCACAACTGCTCCGCAGGAGCCCCCATGTCGTTAAGCGTGTTCGACCTGTTCAAGATTGGCATCGGTCCCTCCAGTTCCCACACCGTCGGCCCGATGCGCGCTGCTGCGCGTTTCGCCGAAGGGCTGCGCCGGGAAAACCTGCTGACCAGCACCGCCAGCGTGCGTGTCGAGCTGTACGGTTCGCTCGGTGCTACCGGTAAAGGTCACGGTAGCGACAAAGCCGTGCTGCTCGGCCTCGAAGGCGAACATCCGGACACTGTCGACACCGAGACCGTCGCCGCGCGCCTGCAAGAAATTCGCGGCAATGGCCGACTGAATCTGCTCGGTGAACACAGCATCGCGTTCAACGAGAAAGAACATCTGGCGATGATCCGCAAACCGTTGGCCTATCACCCCAACGGCATGATCTTTCGCGCCTTCGATGCGGCGGGGATTCAGATCCGCAGTCGCGAGTACTACTCGGTCGGCGGTGGTTTCGTTGTCGATGAAGATGCCGCCGGCGCCGATCGCATCGTCGAAGACGCCACGCCGCTGACCTTCCCGTTCAAAAGTGCCAAGGATTTGCTCGGTCATTGCGCCACCTATGGCCTGTCGATCAGTCAGGTGATGCTGACCAACGAGAGCGCCTGGCGCCCTGAAGCGGAAACCCGTGCCGGCCTGCTGAAAATCTGGCAGGTGATGCAGGACTGCGTCGCTGCTGGCTGTCGCAACGAAGGCATTTTGCCCGGTGGTTTGAAGGTCAAACGCCGTGCGGCAGCGCTGCATCGGCAATTGTGCAAGAACCCGGAATCCGCGCTGCGCGATCCGCTGTCGGTGCTCGACTGGGTCAATCTTTATGCACTGGCGGTCAACGAAGAAAACGCCAACGGCGGGCGCGTGGTCACTGCGCCCACCAATGGCGCGGCGGGCATCATTCCGGCGGTGCTGCATTACTACATGCGTTTTATCCCCGGGGCGAATGACGACGGTGTCGTGCGATTTCTGCTGACCGCTGCCGCAATCGGCATTCTTTACAAGGAAAACGCTTCGATCTCCGGCGCTGAAGTCGGTTGTCAGGGTGAAGTCGGTGTGGCCTGTTCAATGGCGGCCGGCGCCTTGTGCGAAGTGCTCGGCGGCAGCGTGCAGCAAGTCGAGAACGCCGCGGAAATCGGCATGGAACACAACCTCGGCCTGACCTGCGACCCGATCGGCGGTCTGGTGCAGGTGCCTTGCATCGAGCGCAACGCGATGGGCTCGGTGAAAGCGATCAACGCGGTGCGCATGGCCATGCGTGGCGACGGCCAGCATTTCGTCTCCCTCGACAAAGTCATCCGCACCATGCGCCAGACCGGCGCCGACATGAAAAGCAAATACAAGGAAACCGCTCGCGGCGGCCTGGCGGTCAACATTATCGAATGCTAATTAGCCCCTCTCCCTGCGGGAGAGGATTGGTATGAATCAAGGAGTCCCGCATGACCACCGAACACCTGTCGAAAACCCCGCTACACGCACTGCACCTCGAACTCGGCGCGCGGATGGTGCCGTTCGCCGGCTACGACATGCCCGTGCAATACCCGCTCGGCGTGATGAAAGAACACCAGCACACCCGTGAGCAAGCCGGGTTGTTCGACGTTTCGCACATGGGCCAGATTCGTCTGACCGGCGCCAATGCGGCCAAAGCCCTGGAAACCCAGGTGCCGGTGGACATCATCGACCTGCCGGTGGGCATGCAGCGTTATGCGATGTTCACCAACAAAAGCGGCGGCATCCTCGATGACCTGATGGTTGCCAACCTCGGTAACGACGAGTTGTTCCTGGTGGTCAACGCCGCGTGCAAGGATGAGGATCTCGCGCATCTGCAAAAACACATCGGCGATCAGTGCACCATTACCGCGCTGTTCGAAGAGCGCGCCCTGCTCGCCCTGCAAGGTCCGGCAGCCGTCACCGTGCTGGCGCGTCTTGCGCCGGACGTGGCGAAGATGACCTTCATGCAGTTCAACCGCGTGTCGTTGCTGGGCGTGGACTGCTTTGTCAGCCGTTCGGGCTACACCGGTGAGGACGGTTTCGAAATCTCGGTACCGGCCGCTGAAGCGGAGAAACTCGCCCGCGCCCTGCTCGCCGAACCAGAGGTCCAGGCCATCGGCCTTGGCGCCCGCGACTCGCTGCGTCTGGAAGCCGGCCTGTGCCTGTACGGCCATGACATGAACACCGAGACCACACCGATCGAAGCCAGCCTCCTGTGGGCGATCTCCAAGCCCCGCCGCGCCGATGGAGCGCGGGCCGGCGGTTTCCCGGGCGCCGAGCAGATCTTCGCGCAGCAACAGAACGGCGTCGCACGCAAACGTGTCGGCCTGCTGCCACAGGAGCGTACCCCGGTGCGTGAAGGCGCAGAGATCGTCAACGAGGCCGGCGAGATCATCGGCAGCGTCTGCAGCGGTGGCTTTGGTCCGACTTTGGGCGGGCCATTGGCGATGGGATACCTTGACAGCGCTTACGTCGCGCTCGATACACCTGTGTGGGCCATCGTCCGTGGGAAAAAGGTGCAAATGCTTGTAAGCAAAATGCCATTTGTTCCACAACGCTACTATCGCGGTTGATCGACTGTTTCTATAAGTAACGCGATTGCGTTAAACGTGCACTAATGTGTAACGCAATCGCCATAAAACAGTGCGTTTTTTAACATCCGTTTCGAATATGAACGTTGCTTATAACGTTTGCTGAAAATAGGACCAGACAATCGTCTAAGACGGAACTAATTTGCTGACGAACTGCCATGAAGAGCAGTAAAACCGGGGCCTTCGCAGGGCTTGTTTTTTCTCCCGTAGTTGGCGTAGAGTTTGTCCACTGTGTTTGCATGGGTCAGCTTGGAATCGTGACCTGGGCAGTAGCCTACAAGTTAGCTACATCCCGCTCGACGTCTTCTTACTCCTTGCAACCAGCTCCAGTACTCTTTCATGTGAAAGGGGCTGTCATCAATTTATGCGTCAAAGGAAATAAGAAATGTCCACACGTCAGAGCGGTACCGTCAAGTGGTTTAACGACGAGAAAGGTTTTGGTTTTATCACTCCAGAAAGCGGTCCGGATCTGTTCGTACATTTCCGCGCCATTCAGGGCAACGGCTTCAAAAGCCTGAAAGAAGGCCAGAAAGTGACTTTCGTTGCTGTGCAAGGCCAGAAAGGCATGCAGGCTGACGAAGTACAAGCAGAAGCCTGATCTTCTGATACGAAAAAGCCCCTGATATTGATATCAGGGGCTTTTTTGTGCGCGCTAATCCGTAAAATGGCGCTTCCATTCGCGTCCCGAGGCTGCCATGTCGAAACACCTGCTCACGCCGCAAGGGGACTTTCCCCCCGTTGCTCTCGGTCGTCGTCTGGCGGCGATGTTCTACGACTTCCTGCTGTGCACCGCCCTGCTGATCGTCACCGGATTCATCTACAAGTTGATCCAGGCCGCGATCATTGGCGAAGAACGGCTGCGGGTGATGACCGACGCCGGCCAGCTCGATGGTGACCCGCTGTATTCCACGGTGCTGCTGTTGGTATTGTTCGGCTTCTTCGCCAAGTTCTGGACCCATGGCGGGCAGACACTGGGCATGCAGGTATGGGGGATCCGCGTGCAGAACGCCAACGGCACGGCCATCAGCCTGTGGCAGGCGCTGTTGCGCTTTATGGTGTCGATCGCGTCGTGGTTGTGTGTCGGGCTGGGGTTCTTCTGGTCGCTGTTCGACAAGCAGAAGCGCACCTGGCATGACATCTATTCGGATACGCGTGTGGTGCGAATCCCGAAGAAGAGCAAATAATTTCCATACTCAAGAGTCGGCCTGTGGTGAGGTGATTTATCCCCGCTGGGTGGCGAAGCCGCCCCAAAATCAACCACCGCGGCGTATCAGACACACCGCGTGCGTTGCTTAACGACTGCTACGCAGCCGAACGGGGATAAATCCCCTCGCCACAGGGCTCACTTCTACAAGGAGTACTCAGGCGTTACCGGCCAGCTTCATCCGCGCTGCCTGGGTGAAGTCGAGCATGCGCTTCAACGGGCGGATCGCTTGGGGAATCAGCGCCGGATCGACAAAGATCTCGTTGGTGCCTTCCTTCAAGCTCTTGAGCGTGCGCTCAAGGGTGTTCATGGCCATCCACGGGCAATGTGCGCAACTGCGGCAAGCCGCGCCGTTACCGGCGGTAGGCGCTTCGATGAAGACCTTGTCCGGGCACAGCTGCTGCATCTTGTAGAAGATGCCACGGTCGGTGGCGACGATCAGGGTCTTGTTTGGCAGGCTTTGCGCGGCGGCGATCAACTGACTGGTAGAACCGACGGCGTCCGCCAGCTCGATCACCGAAGTCGGCGACTCCGGATGCACCAGAATCGCTGCGTCCGGGTACAACGCTTTCATGTCCTCGAGCTGCTTGGACTTGAACTCTTCGTGGACGATGCAGGCACCATCCCAAAGCAGCATGTCGGCACCGGTCTTGCGCTGAATGTAAGTGCCCAGGTGCTTGTCCGGGCCCCAGATGATCGTTTCGCCGTTGTCCATCAGGCTTTCGACGATCTCCAGTGCGCAGCTCGAAGTCACCACCCAGTCAGCCCGAGCCTTCACGGCGGCGGAAGTGTTGGCATACACCACCACGGTACGCTCCGGGTGCTGATCGCAGAACGCCGAGAACTCGTCGACCGGGCAGCCCAGGTCCAGCGAGCAGGTCGCCTCCAGAGTCGGCATCAGCACGCGTTTTTCCGGATTAAGAATTTTTGCCGTCTCGCCCATGAACTTGACGCCGGCGACCACCACGGTCTTGGCCGGATGGGCGTTGCCGAAGCGGGCCATTTCCAGGGAGTCGGAAACACAGCCGCCGGTTTCTTCGGCCAGGGCCTGAATCACCGGATCGCAATAAAAGTGGGCCACGAGCACCGCGTCCTGAGCCTTGAGCTCGGCGGCGATGGCGGAACGGTAGTAAGCCTCCTCTTCTGCCGTCAGCGGTTTCGGCTGTTTGGCGTCGAGGTGGGCTTGAACCAGGAGGCGTTCGGAAATCTGCGTCATGTTCGCAAGACCTGCAGGCGCATTCGCGCGAAAGTCGAGTATACACCCGGCTCCGGACCGCTAGAGGGTACCGCCGGGAGAGTGAGTATCATCAGGCAAGGGACAGCGTTGAAGCTGCGCAAGGCTACAGAATATCCCGAGGATACAAAAGATGATTCTGACCTGTATCAGGTCGGGCCGCACTTGAACATCGAACGCCCGAATTGCAGGCAAAAAAAAACCCGGAAATCCTCACTTTCGTGGGCCTTCCGGATTTTCTAAACCGCCAAATATGGTGGGTCGTGTGGGATTCGAACCTACGACCAATTGGTTAAAAGCCAACTGCTCTACCAACTGAGCTAACGACCCGCTGTGTGGTGGCGCGTATAATACTGATTTTTAAGGACTATTCAACACCTTTTTTGAAAAAATCAAAAATAAGGGGTTGGATCGTCCACACCAGCCGCCGCGAAGCCTTCTGCACGCAGGCGGCAGCTGTCGCATTTGCCGCAGGCGCGGCCGTCATCGTCTGCCTGATAGCAGGAAACCGTCAGACCGTAATCAACGCCAAGCTTCACGCCGGCCTGAACGATCTGCGCTTTGCTCAGGTTCTGCAGCGGCGCCTGGATGCGGAAGCCGTTGCCTTCCACGCCGGCCTTGGTCGCCAGATTGGCCATGCGCTCGAACGACTCGATGAACTCGGGACGGCAGTCCGGGTAGCCGGAATAATCCACTGCATTGACGCCGATGAAGATGTCGCGGGCGCCGAGCACTTCGGCCCAACCCAATGCCAACGACAGGAAAACTGTGTTGCGCGCCGGCACGTAAGTCACCGGAATGCCTTCGCCCAGCTCTTCCGGAATGTCGATGCTGGTGTCGGTCAGCGCCGAGCCGCCCATGCCATTGAGGTTCAGTCCGATGACCTTGTGCTCGACCACACCCAGGTCGCGAGCAACGCGGGCGGCGGCGTGCAATTCGGCATGCGAGCGCTGGCCGTAATCGAAGCTCATGGTGTAGCAGGCGTAGCCTTCGGCGCGTGCCATCGCCACGACGGTGGCCGAGTCGAGGCCGCCCGAAAGCAGGATAACGGCACGTTTTTCGGTAGTGTTCAGTTGTTCAATCATCTCAGCGCCCCGGCTCATCATTCCATAGATATTTATGCAACTGCAGTTGCAGCCGCACTGGCAGGTTGTCTGCCACCACCCAATCCGCCAGATCCCTGGCATTGAGGTCATGATGACTTGGGGAGAAAAGCACTTCACCCGCACGTCGATCAAGCCCGTACTGGATCAGCTTCGATACCGCCCAGTCATAGTCTTCCCGCGAGCAGATGACAAACTTCACCTGATCGTTGCGGGTCAGCAGTTCGATGTTCTCGTAACGGTTGCGATGGGCTTCTTTCGAGCCCGGCGTTTTCAGATCGACGACGCGACTGACACGCGGATCGACAGCGGATACGTCTAGGGCGCCGCTGGTTTCCAGCGACACCTCGTAACCGGCATCACACAACCGCTCAAGCAAAGGAATGGCGTTCGGCTGAGCCAACGGCTCACCGCCGGTGACACAAACGTAGCGCGGACGATATCCGGCCACTTGCTCAAGGATGTCGTCGAGGGTGCGGACGGTGCCGCCGCTGAACGCGTAAGCGCTATCGCAGTACTGGCAACGCAACGGGCAACCGGTCAGGCGCACGAAAACCGTGGGCAGCCCGGCAGTCCGAGTTTCACCCTGCAACGAGTAGAAAACTTCGGTGATTCTCAATGTGTCTTGCATAGTCGCCACGGGCGTAACAGCTAAACAGGCTGTCCGCCTCCGTCAGGCACTTCAGGCAATCCCGCCAACGCGTAGACCACAAGAAGCGTGTTTCAGAAAAAGGGCGTGAATTCTAACGAAAAAACCCGCGACAAGCGCGGGTTTCTTCAAAACACGGATGAACAGGCTTACATGCGCTGTAAATCACGCTGGGCCAGCTGCGCGGCGGAAGTGCCCGGATATTGGGACACAACCTGCTGCAGAATGCCTTTGACCTTGTCGGTGTGACCGAGGCGGCGTTCTACGTCAGCCAGCTTGTACAGCGAATCCGGCACTTTGTTGTGCTTGGGATACAGCTGCGAAACCTTGGCAAAGGCCTGACCTGCACCTTGCAGATCACCCTTGGCCAGGTTCACTTCGCCCAACCAGTACTGGGCGTTGCCCGCGTACTGGCTGTTGGGGTATTTGCGCAGGAAAGCGGCGAAGGCCTGGCTGGCCTTGTCGAAATCCTTGGCTTTGATCAGGTCGAAAGCGGCATCGTAATACAGCTTTTCCTTGGCCGGATCAGCCGGTTCGCTACCCGCGGCAGGTGCCTGGGCTGCCGCAGCAGCACCCGCGCCTGCGGCAGCACCGGCAGCAGCACTTGCATCGCCACCGGCAGAAGAATTCTCGGGAGTCGCGGCTGGTGCAACGCCGGATCCTATGCGCCGATCAAGATCCTGGTATCGCTCCAGGGATTCCTGCTTCATGCGCGAAACCTGATTCTGCAGTTCTTCGATCACGCCCTGTTGGCGCGAGATCTGATCCTGCATCTGTTGCAATTGGTTGAACAGCATGCCTTGTGCCGAGGCAGGGGCCGAAGCCGCTCCCCCGGCATAGGCGCCGTTCGTACCGTAACCCGCAGGCGGATAACTGCTCCCGCTATTGTTATAACCGGAGTTGTCATCGACCACAGGAACCGCAGCCCACGCCGCAAGCGGCGCGAGGCTGAGAGCCAGAACAGTTACAGCACGACGGCACGTTCGCATATCGAATTACTTACGCAGTTCGACGCGACGGTTCTGGGCCCAGGACTGCTCGTCGTTGCCGGTAGCAACTGGACGCTCTTCGCCGTAGGAAACCAGTTCCAGCTGAGCTGGGGAAACACCTTGCAGTACCAGGTAGCGCTGAACGGCTTTCGCACGACGCTCGCCCAGTGCCATGTTGTACTCACGAGTACCACGTTCGTCGGTGTTGCCTTCCAGAACAACGCGAGCGCCGTTTGCTTTCAGGTCTTTGGCATGAACGTCCAGAGCGCGCATGGCTTCTGGCTTCAGGTCCGAGCTGTCGTATTCGAAGTAGAAGGTGGTGATTGCGCGCAGAGCAGCTTCTTCGCTCAGGGAACCGTCAACGGCACCAGTGTTTGCGCCGTAACCAGCGTTTGGATCAACAGCGCCTTCACCGGCGTTGTCGCCGCCTTTGGACGAGCAACCTACAGCTACAGCCATGGCCAGAGCCAGCGCAGCAAATTTACCAAACTTCAGCATTTCCATCGTGAAACTCCTAATGAACCCCAGTGTGTTAAGTAAAACGTGTAGCGCCCGCTCACTTCAGGTAAGGGGACCAGGACGGTTCTCTGACTTCGCCTTGAGCGGTAGGAAGCGGGAGCCTCACGCGTCCATTAATGGACACGAGCATCAAGACTCCCCGGCCCTGTTGGCGGGTGGCGTAGATTACCATGGTGCCGTTGGGCGCAACAGTAGGTGACTCGTCCAGAGTGCTATCAGTGAGGATCTTTACACTACCCCGCTGCAGATCCTGAGCTGCCACCTTGAAATTGGTGAAGCCATCCTGACGATGGATCATCACCAAAGTCTTTTCATCAGCCGAAAGTTTCGGGTTGGCGTTGTAGTTGCCCACGAACGTCACACGCTCGGCACCACCGCCACCGACGCTGGTTTTATAGATTTGCGGCTTGCCGCCACGGTCCGAGGTGAAATAGATGGTCGAGCCATCCTTGCCCCAGAACGGTTCGGTATTGATGCCCTGGCCATTGGTTACGCGGCTGATCTGACGCGAACCGAGGTTCATTACGTAGATGTCCGGGTTACCGTCTTTCGACAGCACGAACGCCAGGCGATTGCCATCCGGCGACCAAGCTGGCGCGCCGTTGAGGCCTTCGAAGTTGGTGATCTGCTCACGGCGACCAGTGTCGATGTTCTGCATGAAGATACGCGGACGCTTCTGCTCGAACGACACGTAGGCGATACGCTTGCCGTCCGGTGCAAAACGCGGCGACAGAATCGGCTCGCGCGATTGCAGCAGAGTCACTGCGCGTGCGCCGTCATAGTCGGAGCGTTGCAGGGTGTAACGGGTGTTCTTCTCGGAAAAACGCTCGGCCGTTACGTAAAGCAGACGCGTCGAGAAGGCACCTTCAATGCCGGTCAGCTTCTGGAACGACTGATCGGAAATGAAGTGCGCCATGTCACGGATCTGGTCGGTCGTACCGGAAACACTGCCGTCCGCCACTTTCTGCTCGGTGGCGACGTTGAACAGTGCCCACTGCACCTGCAGGCGACCGCCCGCTGGAGCGATGCTGCCGACCATCATGTACTGAGCACCCACCGCCTTCCAGTCACGGAAGATGATTTCGCTCGGCTGGCTTGGCTGGCTGATCATGTTGGCTTTCGGAATCGGCGAGTAATAGCCCGAGTTGCGCAAGTCGTTGCCAATGATTTCAGCCATGTCATCCGGCAGCACGGCGCCGCCCTGCATGCCGAACGGTACGACGGCGATCGGAGTAGCCCGATCGCTGCCGCTGGTGACCAGAATGTTCTTTTCATCTGCCGCCGCGATCCCTGCCATGCAGCAGATCACGACCAGCATTCCTCGAAGAAGGTTTCTCACAAGGCTAGATCCTCAGGTGTGAATGTCATCTTGAATGAACGATACGGAGCGAAATCGCTCGGCTTCATTCCCTGCATTTCTGTCAAACGTCCAATATTCTTCACTGCCGCGACTGCCGAAGCATCGAACGGACCGTCACCGCTGGACTTGGCCACGCTGACCGAAGTCACCGTGCCGTCCGGCAACATGCCGATTTGCAGCACGACCGTCATGCCTTTGCGCGCCGAAGGAGGACGAGCCCAGCCTTCTGCTGCGCGAGCGCGAATCAGGTCATCGAAACTGCCGGCAACCTCGTCACCCTGCTCATCGGCCAGGGCCTGCTGACGCTGCGGCGTGTCGGAAAGCAGATCTGCCAGGGCCTGGGCCTTTTTGTCTTCGGCAGATTTACGTGCCGCTTCCTGCGCTTTCTTCTTCGCAGCATCGGCAGCAGCTTTCTTCTTCGCGTCTTCGACGATCTTCTTCTTGGCTTCTTCGGCAGCGGCTTTCTTCGCCTCTTCCTCAGCAGCCTTCTTCGCTTCGTCTTCGGCCTTCTTCTTGGCTATATCAGCCAATTGTTTCTCTTCGGCCTTTTTCGCTTCGGCTTTCTTCGCGTCGTCAGCTTTCTTGGCTTCATCAGCCTTTTTCGCTTCGTCCGCTTTCTTCGCCTCGTCGGCCTTCTTGGCTTCCTCGGCCTTTTGAGCCGCTTCCTCTTTCTTTTGTTCCGCCGCCTTCACCGCTTCCTGCTCGATCTTTTTCTGTTCCATCTGTTCGACTTCGGTCTGGCGCGCGGCGGATTTCTTCGCCTCACCCGCAATCTTCTGATTGGTCTGGGTGGTCGCCTGACTTTTCGATTTCAGCTGGTACAGAGTCGCCTGGACGATCGGCTTGGCCGGCGGCAGTTCGGGCGTGAAGGCAAAACTGACGAACAGCATGCCGAACACCAGCACGTGCAGGACAATCGCCAGAACACTAGGCCAGAAGTAGCTTTCCGAGGCGGACGGCTCTCGCTGTTGCTGCATCAGGGGGCCTCGGTAATCAGACCAACGTTACCGACCCCGGCTTTCTGCAACCCGCCCATGGCACCCATGACGGCGCCGTAGTCGACAGTCTTGTCACCACGAATGAATACCTGGGTGCGTTTGCCGCCCTCGGTGCCGGCGCGGATGATCTTGGTCACCGCGTCAGTCATCTGTGGCAGGGTCATGGCCCTGTCCTGTTGCTTCTCGGTGTCGACTTCGCTGCCAAGGTTCCAGTAGTAGGTCTTGTCAGCCTTGATCGAAATGGTCAGGACCTGGGTGTTGTTGTCCTGCGGCAAGGCTTCGCTGGAAACCTTGGGCAGATCAACTTTCACGCCCTGATTGAGCATCGGCGCGGTCACCATGAAGATGACCAGCAGCACCAACATCACGTCGATGTAGGGCACTACGTTCATCTCGGCGACCGGCTTGCGCTTTTTGCGAGCTCGAGCGATTAAAGCCATCGGGAAATACCTGCTTATTCTTCGCTGGTGTGCACTTTGCGGTGCAGGATCGCCTGGAATTCATCGGCGAAGGTGTAGTAGCGGCCCAGCAAGGTTTCGCTGCGAGCAGCAAAACGGTTATAAGCGATGACCGCCGGGATCGCAGCGAACAGGCCGATCGCGGTGGCGATCAGGGCTTCGGCGATACCCGGAGCAACGGTGGCGAGGGTCGCTTGCTGAGCGCTGGCCAGACCGCGGAAGGAGTTCATGATCCCCCACACGGTACCGAACAGACCGATGTACGGGCTGACCGAACCGACGGTGGCGAGGAACGGCAGGCTCTGCTCGAGTTTCTCTTCTTCGCGCGAGATGGCCACGCGCATCGCACGAGCGACACCTTCCATCACGGCTTCAGGATCGACACCTGGCTGCTGACGCAGACGGGAGAACTCCTTGAAACCGGCACGGAAGATCTGCTCCACGCCCGAATCCGGATCAGGGTTGCTGCCAGCCTGACGGTACAGTTTGGACAGGTCGATACCGGACCAGAAGCGCTCTTCGAAGCTCTCCAGGGCGCGTCGACCGGCACGCAGCAAATTGCTGCGCTGAAAGATCATGATCCATGAGGTCACCGATGCGGCCACCAGGGTCAACATTACCAACTGCACCACGATGCTGGCATTGCTGACCAGGCTCCACATGGAGGAATGGTCGACGACGTTAGCTTCCACGCTTTATCTCCTGCTTTGAGTGTGTACCCGGGCCGACCGCGTCGGCGAAGGCCGCACGCAGGTCTTCGGGAAGGGCCCGGGGTTTCAAACTGTCGGTGCGCACGCAGGCCACCAAAAACTGCCCTTCGCAGAGCAGCACATTATCCGTGGCCCGCCTGACCTGCTGCTTGAAGCGCAGGCTGGCACGGTTCAATTCGATTACATCAGCGCTTACCAGCAGTTCGTCATCCAGTCGCGCCGGCGCGTGGTAGCGCGCTTCGCTGGAATGCACGACGAACAACAGGTCCTCTCCGGCAAGCACAGATTGGGCAAAGCCCAGTTCCCGTAGCCGCTCGGTTCGAGCCCGTTCCATAAACTTGAGGTAATTAACGTAATACACGATGCCGCCCGCATCGGTGTCCTCGTAATAAACGCGACAACGATGTGCGAACGGCTCAAGCCCGTTTTGCGCGCGCATACTCTAGTGCTTACTCCTCAGGTTGCCAATCCGGCCAGACAACTGTTTTTCGTGGTTTCAAAGCTTTAACGCAAAAGTACCGTCGTCTGACAGTACAAACCCTGAATAAATCACCAGCAAATGTGTATCAATCGTCGACGGCGTCGAGAAACTCGTCTGCCACGGGCATCTCGCCCATGCGTGACGGAACATTCAAACCGAAATGCAAATAGGCATGCCGAGTCACTACCCTGCCCCGAGGCGTGCGCATGATATAGCCCTGCTGGATCAGATACGGTTCGAGCACGTCTTCAATGGTATGGCGTTCTTCACTGATCGCCGCCGCCAGACTGTCGATACCGACCGGGCCGCCGTCGAACTTCTCGATCATGGTCAGCAGCAGACGCCGGTCCTGGTGATCGAAACCGTGTTCATCGACGTCCAGCAGGTTCAGCGCCAGATCCGCCACCGCTTTGGTGATGTGGCCCTTGGCGCGGACTTCGGCAAAGTCGCGCACCCGTCGCAGCAGACGGTTGGCAATTCGCGGCGTGCCACGGGCGCGACGGGCGATCTCGAACGAACCTTCCGGGTCCAGCGGCAGACCGAGAATCGCCGCCGAACGACTGACGATCGTTGCCAGATCCGCCGTGCTGTAGAACTCCAGGCGCTGGACGATACCGAAGCGGTCTCGCAACGGGTTGGTCAGCATGCCGGCGCGTGTGGTGGCGCCGACCAGCGTGAATGGCGGCAGATCCAGTTTGATCGAACGCGCCGCCGGCCCCTCGCCAATCATGATGTCGAGCTGGAAATCTTCCATCGCCGGGTACAGCACTTCTTCAACGATCGGCGACAGACGATGGATTTCGTCGATGAACAACACGTCGTGCGGCTCAAGATTGGTCAGCAACGCGGCCAGATCACCCGGACGCTCCAGCACTGGCCCGGAGGTGCTCTTGATCGACACACCCATTTCCTGGGCGATGATGTTGGCCAGCGTAGTCTTGCCTAGCCCCGGAGGGCCGAAGATCAGGGTGTGATCGAGGGATTCACTGCGGCCACGGGCAGCCTGGATGAACAGCTCCATCTGCTCGCGCACGGTCGGCTGGCCAATGTAGTCGGCCAGACTGACCGGGCGGATGGCCCGATCCTGGACTTCTTCGCGCTCGCGCGGGCTGTGCGCGGCGGCGATCAGACGATCAGCTTCAATCACTTAAATCATTCCCTTCAGAGCGCGGCGGATCAGGTCTTCGCTGCTCAGGTTCTTGTCTTTGATCGCGGAAATCGCCTTGCTCGCTTCCTGCGGCTTGTAGCCCAGCGAGATCAACGCGCTGACCGCATCGGTCTCGGCGCTGTTGACCGGCGCCGGGCCGTCCGGCTGATTCGGCACCAGCGCGAACATCGCCGGCGAGGTTTCCCAGGCCTTGAAGCGATCTTTCAATTCCACCAGCAGACGCTCGGCGGTCTTCTTGCCAACCCCCGGCACCTTGGTCAACGCCGAAGTGTCCTGAGACTGCACGCAGCGCACCAGCTCATCGACTTCCAGGCTCGACATCAACGCCAGCGCCAGTTTCGGCCCGACGCCGTTGAGACGGATCAGCTCGCGAAAGAAGTCTCGCTCACGCTTGCCGGCAAAACCATAGAGCAATTGCGCATCTTCGCGTACGACCAAATGGGTGTGCAGGGTCAGCGGTTCACCGACCGACGGCAACCGATAAAGCGTGGTCATCGGCACTTCCACCTCATAGCCGAGGCCATTGACATCGAGAATCAGGTGCGGCGGCTGTTTCTCAGCCAGGGTGCCGCGCAAGCGTCCAATCACGTTTTGAATCCTTGAGCGCTGGCCAGCCGTGGGCTGGCGACGATTGAAGGTGGCTTGCACGCCGGCAACACAGGCACCGCAAAACCACTTTCAGGAAAATTGATGCTGATGCTATCAGAGACGCAGGCGCCCGCCACGACTGCGTGCGGTTCCCAGCCCGTGTGGCAGCAGGCTTGAGCGCGTGTGCGCATGGCAAATGGCAATCGCGAGGGCGTCGGAGGCGTCGATCTGCGGCTTGCTGGTCAATTTGAGCATGTGCATGACCATCATCTGCACCTGTTCTTTATTGGCCGCACCGGTGCCGACGACGGCCTGTTTGACTTGCGTGGCGGTGTACTCGGCGATTTCCAGACACTCTTCAGCGCCGGCGACAATCGCAGCTCCCCGCGCCTGTCCGAGCTTCAGCGCCGAGTCGGCGTTTTTCGCCATGAAGACTTTTTCAATACCCATGGTCACGGGGCCGTAGGTCTTGATGATTTCGCGCACGCCGCGATAGACGATTTGCAGACGTTCATGCAGCTCGCCGGAGCCGGTGCGAATGCAGCCCGAGGCCACATAGATGCAGCCACCCCGCCCGGTATCGCGAACGATCCCGTAACCGGTGATGCGTGAACCGGGGTCGATACCAAGAATTAGAGTCATAACGCCTGCAGATTCATAAAACGATTTACCTGACAGCCAATAGCAAATGTGGGAGCGAGCCTGCTCGCGAAGGCGGTATGTCAGCACATACAGGTGCTGAATGACACACCGCTTTCGCGAGCAGGCTCGCTCCCACAGGGAAGACTAGTCGCTTATCAGCCAAGCTGAGCGGCGACGTCTTCCGGGATATCCGCGTTGGAATAGACGTTCTGCACGTCATCCAGGTCCTCAAGCATGTCGATCAACTTGAGCACCTTCTCCGCACCTTCCAGATCCAGCTCGGCGCTGGTGGTTGGCTGCATGACGATTTCCGCGTCGTCGCCCTTGAACCCGGCCGCTTCCAGCGCGTTGCGCACCGCATAGAAACCGGTGAACGAGGTAAACACGTCGATCGAACCGTCTTCGTGGGTGACCACGTCATCGGCATCGGCTTCCAGTGCCGCTTCGGTCAGTGCGTCTTCATCGACGCCCGGGGCGAAGCTGATCTGGCCCTTGCGCTCGAACAGATAGGCCACCGAACCATCGGTGCCGAGGTTGCCGCCACACTTGCTGAACGCATGGCGCACAGCCGCCGCAGTGCGGTTACGGTTGTCGGTCATGCACTCGACCATCACCGCCACGCCGCCCGGGCCGTAACCTTCATAGGTCAGTTCTTCAACGTTGTCCGCCTCAGTGGCACCGGCACCGCGCGCAACGGCACGGTCGATGATGTCGCGACTCATGTTCGCGCTCAACGCCTTGTCCAGAGCCAGACGCAGACGCGGGTTGGAACCCGGATCGCCGCCACCCTGACGGGCCGCAACGGTCAGTTCACGGATCCATTTGGTGAAGATCTTGCCCCTCTTGGCATCCTGACGTTCTTTGCGGTGCTTGATGTTTGCCCACTTGGAATGACCTGCCATAACTTGCTCCGAATGCTCTTTGAAACCTTGCCCGCCCCGCCGAGGCAGCGGCCGGCAATTGAAAAATTCGACCTGAGAAAGAAAAAAGGCGCATCCGAAGATGCGCCTTCAGGCTCGTCTTACTCAGCCTTTGGCGTTTCGCGCAGGCGAATGTGCAGCTCGCGCAGTGCCTTGGCATCCACTACGCCCGGAGCCTGCGTCATCACGTCGGCAGCACTCTGGGTTTTCGGGAAGGCGATCACTTCACGGATCGACTGGGCGCCGGTCATCAGCATCACCAGACGGTCCAGACCGAAAGCCAGACCACCGTGCGGCGGTGCACCGTACTTCAGCGCGTCGAGCAGGAAGCCGAACTTCTCTTCCTGTTCCGCTTCGTTGATGCCCAGCAGGCGGAATACCGCTTGCTGCATTTCCTTGCGGTGGATACGGATCGAACCGCCGCCCAGCTCGGTGCCGTTCAACACCATGTCGTACGCACGGGACAGTGCGCCGGCCGGGTTGGCTTCGAGCTCCTGCGGGGTGCACTTCGGTGCAGTGAACGGGTGGTGCAGCGCCGAGAAGCTGCCGTCGTCGTTCTCTTCGAACATCGGGAAGTCGACGACCCACATTGGTGCCCACTCGCAGGTCAGCAGCTTGAGGTCGTGACCGAGCTTGATACGCAGCGCGCCCAAGGCTTCGCTGACGATCTTGGCCTTGTCGGCACCGAAGAACACGATGTCGCCATCGACTGCGCCAACGCGATCAAGGATCACGTTGAGCTTGTCTTCAGGGATGTTCTTCACGATCGGCGATTGCAGGCCTTCAACACCGGCAGCACGCTCGTTGACCTTGATGTACGCCAGGCCCTTGGCACCGTAGATGCCGACGAACTTGGTGTAGTCGTCGATCTGCTTGCGCGGCATGCTCGCCCCGCCTGGAACGCGCAGTGCGGCGATGCGGCACTTCGGATCGTTGGCCGGGCCGCTGAACACCTTGAAATCGACTTCCTTGAGCTGGTCGGCAACGTCGACCAGTTCCAGCGGAATACGCAGGTCCGGCTTGTCCGAACCGTAGCGGCGCATGGCTTCTTCGAAGGTCATGTGCGGGAATTCGCCGAATTCCAGATCCAGCACTTCCTTGAACAGGTTGCGGATCATCTGCTCGGTCAGGCCCATGATCTCTTTTTCATCGAGGAAGCTGGTCTCGATGTCGATCTGGGTGAATTCCGGCTGACGGTCGGCACGCAGGTCTTCGTCACGGAAGCACTTGGCGATCTGGTAGTAACGGTCGAAGCCGGCCACCATCAGCAGTTGCTTGAACAGCTGCGGCGATTGCGGCAGGGCGAAGAACGAACCGGCGTGGGTACGGCTCGGCACCAGATAGTCACGCGCGCCTTCCGGGGTGGCCCGGGTCAGGATCGGCGTTTCGACGTCGAGGAAGCCGTTCTCGTCGAGGAAGCGACGGATGCTGGTGGTCATGCGCGAACGCAGACGCAGCTTCTCGGCCATTTCCGGACGACGCAGGTCGAGGAAGCGATAGCGCAGGCGGGTTTCTTCGCCAACGTCGGAGAACTCGTTGAGCGGGAACGGCGGGGTTTCCGACTCGTTCAGCACTTCCAGTTCATAACCCAGCACTTCGATCATGCCCGAGGCCATGTTGGCGTTGGTTGCGCCGGCCGGACGCAGACGCACCTTGCCGGTGATCTTCACGACGTATTCGCTGCGCACGCGATCGGCGGCGGCGAAGCTCTCGGCGCGATCCGGGTCGAACACCACCTGGGCCAGACCATCACGATCACGGATATCGAGGAAAATCACCCCGCCGTGGTCGCGGCGACGGTGAACCCATCCGCAAAGGGTAATTTCCTGGCCTTCCAGGCTTTCGTTCAGTTGGCCGCAATAGTGGCTGCGCATCATGGTGTGGTTCGCTTCTCGTAATTCGAAATTCGATGGAGATCCGGCCGCGATCAAGCAAGGCGGAAACTCACGCGTATCGTTCGTTCAGGGTTGGAACCCTAGTCAGCTTTGTCGCCACCGGCCAGATTCTTCTTGGCTCCGGTCTTGAAATCGGTCTCGTACCAACCGTTGCCGCTGAGGCGAAAACCCGGCATGGACAGCTGCTTCTTCAGTTCGGGCGCCTGGCAGGCAGGGCAATCGACCAACGGTGCGTCGCTGATCTTCTGAATGGCTTCCAACTGATGACCACAGGAAGCACATTGGTAATCGTACATTGGCATGGAGGTGTCTCGGCGATCAGATTGCTGCCGCGCGCAGGGCTTTGCGGCGAAAGCGCGGGATTATATCGATTAAATGCAGGCTGTGCAGCCGTAACGCTGCACAGCCTTCAACCTCGTTGCAACCGCCGTTTCAGCGCGAAACGGCGGGTGCGAGATCTTTGATCCCGTTCATGACACAAACCACCCGTACCAGCGCACTGAAATTCTTCACCCCGCCGTAACGCAGATGCACCTCGCGATCGACGTGGGATAACAGTGTGCTGACCGAACAATGATTGTCCTCGGCCATGCCGCCGAGAATATTCCAGTAGACCTGCTCCAGGCGCAGGCAGGTCGCAAAACCGTTGAGGCGAATCGATCGCGACAGCGGCCGGATCAGATTCATGTCGAACTCGCTGACGAACGGGTCGACTTTAATTACGTGCCGCGAAGCCGACATCCTGTCGCTTCGCCTGTCTCCTTCTACCATAGCGTTGACACTCCTTTGCCATGACTGCTGATTTATAAGGCAACATCCTGCGCCTTCATAAAAACCCAGTGACAAAGTTAGCGCCATACGACTTGTTGACCAGCCTCGTAGGATAAGCCAACGACAACGGTAAGAGTCTGGAGAGCATGCGGACGACCTCACGCCGTCCGCAGCGGCCGGGTCACTCCTCGAGCAGCGCGCGCAGCATCCACGCAGTTTTCTCGTGCACTTGCATACGCTGGGTCAGCAGGTCAGCAGTCGGCTCATCGCTGACCTTGTCCAGCAGCGGGAAAATGCCTCGCGCAGTACGGGTCACCGCTTCCTGGCCTTCGACCAATTGCTTGATCATGTCTTCGGCGCTCGGTACACCGACTTCTTCTTTAATAGAAGAAAGACGCGCGTAGGTCGCGTAGGCACCCGGCGCCGGGAAGCCCAACGCACGGATACGCTCGGCGATCGAATCGACGGCCAGCGCCAGCTCGTTGTACTGCTCTTCGAACATCAGGTGCAGCGTGCGGAACATCGGGCCGGTGACGTTCCAGTGAAAGTTATGGGTTTTCAGATACAGCACATAGGTGTCCGACAGCAGTCGCGACAGCCCTTCGACGATGGATTTGCGGTCTTCTTCACTGATACCGATATCAATTGCCATGCTTACCCCCTAACAGTGATTGAATTCATCCAGCAGGTTCAGCCCCACTTTAGCAAGGCAAGCGCCCGCTCGCAGCTATCAATCCGTGATCTGACTGCGACAAATCGACCGTTTCTCTGCCGCTGGCCGGGCTGATTTGAGTAGCCGCAGGCTTTGCTGTTAAATAGGCAGTGTGTCGCCATGCCCTATTTTCCGGGGCGTTGCGCATAGGCTGATGCCGTGTACGTGTCCACCGCCTCTTATTTTGTCCTGAAGCGAACCGTGCGCCTTCAGCTCTTCCTTGTGAGCCGTCATAACGTGAGCCAATCAAAATGTTGAAAATCGTCCACCTGCTAATGGGCGCAGCAGCCTTGCTGCTGTCGTTCATACCCAGCCTGAAAGCCGAAGCCGTTCCTTACCTGCAACAGCCCGATGCACTTTACCTGGCCTTTTTCGGCCTGCTGAACCTGGTCATCGCTCCAGTAATTCCCTACTGGAACAAAGGCCCGCGCCAGCATCTGCAAAATCTGGTCAGCGCCCTTCTGGTACTGACTGTCGTCCTGCAAACTTTGACCCTGATCGCGCCGATGCCGGTCATCGCTGGCCAGCCGGCGGTGTTGTTCAGCCTGGTGATCGCCCTGGTTGCCGTGCTGCTGCATTTGGCTGTCAGCTTCTACAAATCGTCACCGGCCGCTGCGCCGACCACCTATGACATGAGCAATCGCGATACCGGCACCGTGAAGTGGTTCAACACTTCCAAGGGTTTCGGGTTTATCTCCCGGGATTCCGGCGATGATATTTTCGTGCACTTTCGCGCCATTCGTGGCGAAGGCCACCGTGTTCTGGTCGAAGGCCAGCGCGTCGAGTTCTCGGTGATGAACCGCGACAAAGGCCTGCAAGCCGAGGACGTGATCGCCGCTCTGCCGCGTCGCTGATCCAAAGCAAAAAACCGCGAACAGCCTGGCTGTTCGCGGTTTTTTTATGCCTGCCGAATGGCTCAATAATGCGGCGGTGGCGCATCTTCTTCAAAAGCACCGAACTGCCCGACCATTTCTTCGTGACGCTTGATCAGCGCTTCCATCTGCAATTGCAGGCGCTCGATGACTCTCTGCTGGGCCACCAGCACATCGTTCAATGCCTGAATGGTGTCATCCTGAAAGGCCAGACGGCTTTCCAGATCGGTAACGCGTTCTTCAAGGCTCATGACTCAGCCCTCCACAAAGGTGAATTCTTCAGTCAGCACCAGACGCAAGCGCTCGCGAATGGCTGCTACCTGTTCCGCGCTGTACGGCTTGGCCGGGTGCCTGCCCCAGACCGGCGCCGGCCAAGCGGCGTCGTCGCGTTTACGCACAATGACATGCATGTGCAACTGACTGACAACGTTACCCAGGGTTGCCACGTTCAGCTTGTCAGCATCGAAGGAATCCTTGAGCAATTCGGCAAGGGTGGTGGTTTCCCGCCATAGCTGTTGCTGATCGGCGACATCCAACTGAAACAACTCGCTGATATCCTCGCGACGAGGTACCAGGATGAACCAAGGGTAATTGCTGTCGTTGGACAGCAACAGCCGGCACAACGGAAAGTCGCCGATGACCAGGGCGTCCTGTTGAAGTCGTGAATCCAAAGCAAACACTGTGAGCACTCCCGCTGATCCTATGACTCAGCTTAGCGGCGGCGCCGTAAAAGCAGCGCGCCAAGCGACAGAACGGCAGCATACCTGCGAATGCAGCGGGCTTCACGCTTCCCTCCGACAGTAATTCAGTCAGCGCGCCGACATAAGACATTTATCTCGCCGACGCACCAATACAGCCCCGGACATGAGCCTTGACGTGAAGATCCGCATGAAAACCCCTGATCTGTCGACCCTCGAATCGGACGGCGCCAGTTTTACTCGGGCCCGATTGTGATTTTTTTGCACCAAAACTGCACAACACGTCTACGCTCAGTGGGTCGGGCATCCGCCAAATACTCAATGCGGGGTGAACCGGTAACGTTTTTGGTTGTCCTGCGCGCCTTTGGTGCGTTGCAACACCATTGGGAAATCGTCGTCAAGCCCGCAACAAAACTGGCCCGAGGCCCCGTTTTCACAAGGTTTTCACATATCCGGACGCCAAAGAAAAAAATAACCGTATCGATTTTGCGGTTTGTGCACGCTTGTTGCATTCGTAACGGTATGGACTATAAGCGCACCACTGGAAGTGGTCGTCTGAAGCCAATAAAAACAGTGGCAGGGTTGCCCGATGGAGATTCAAGTGTTTTGCCAGGGACTCTTTTTTAGCGATGCAAAAAGGCCCGGAAACAGCGATAAAGTTGTCAGTCCGGCTGCATCGGTACTGTGAATTTGCGACATCCAGCGCTCCTTTTGCGACAACGCCGTAAAGAAGCTGAAAGGTTGGTTTCGCAAGTATCGCCAACATTGTCGGCGTGATATAAGTTTGCGCCGACACAAAAAGAAAGAGCCGCCCAGATAATAAAACAGGTGGGACGGCAGTACTCTTCTAAAACCAAAGGAGCAAATCACGATGCGCGTGATGAAGTGGAGCATGATCGCACTGGCAGTTGCAGCAGCAGCCAGTTCGCAGTTGGCTACGGCCGCCCCGTTCGTAGATGACCAGGCAGAAGCCAAAGGTTTTGTTGAAGGTGCGAAACTCACCGAGACGTTGAAGAACTACTACTTCAACCGCGACAACAAGAACGGTGGCCGTGACCAGAAAGACTGGACCCAGGGTTTCCTCGGCAACTTCACCTCCGGTTATACCCAGGGCACCGTGGGTGTAGGTATTGATGCATACGGCTATCTGGCCTTGAAACTGGATGGCGGTGACGGTACTTCCGGTACTGGCAACATGAGCCGTAGCGATACCGTCAAGGCCAACGGCTATGCCCGCGACGTCAACGACAGTCAGGGCAAGGCAGGCGCTTCCATCAAGTTCCGTGTCTCCAAGACCGAACTGAAATTCGGCGACATGCAGCCAAGCACTTCTCCAGTGTTCGCTGTCGGCGGTTCCCGCATCCTTCCGCAAACTGCCACTGGCTTCCAGTTGCAGAGCAGCGAAGTGAAAGATCTGGACCTGGAAGCCGGCCACTTCTACTCCGGCTCCAGCCAGGACAAGAACGCACGCGATGGCGGCCTCTACGCTACCTACGCCGGTGTTGAAGCGAACAACATCGACTACTTCGGCGGCAAATACTCGATCACTGACAACCTCAGTGCATCGCTGTACGGCGCCAAGCTGGAAGACATCTGGAACCAGTACTACGCCAACGTGAACCTGACCACCCCGTTCGGTGGTGATACTTCGCTGAACACCGACTTCAACATCTACCGCACCACCGACACCGGTAGCGCCGAAGCGGGCGACATCAGCAACACCACGTTCTCGCTGGCAACCGCTTTGTCGTTCCTCAAAGCGCACACCTTCACCCTGGCGTTCCAGAAGGTCAACGGCGACACCCCGTTCGACTACATCGGCGTGGGCAAGAACAACCGTGGTGGCGACTCGATCTTCCTTGCCAACTCCATCCAGTACTCTGACTTCAACGGCGCTGGCGAGAAATCCGTGCAAGCCCGTTACGACCTGAAAATGGCCGAGTACGGCGTTCCTGGCCTGAGCTTCATGGTTCGTTACGTCAAAGGTTGGGATATCGACGGTACCAACACTCCAGCGGGCAGCGCTTACGCCGGTCTGTATGGTGAAGATGGCAAACACCACGAAACCAACTTTGAGGCCAAGTACGTTGTTCAAAGCGGTCCGGCTAAAGACCTGTCCTTCCGCATTCGTCAAGCTTGGCACGTTGCCAACGCCGACGAAGGTGAAGGCGATGTCAAAGAGTTCCGTCTGATCACCGAGTACCCGCTGAACATCTTGTAATTGTCAGCGGTTAGTTTCAAAGCATAAAAAAAGGCCCATCTCCGATGGGCCTTTTTTATTTTCAATTATTTAAAAGACTGACTAGCAAAGCAAGTAGTTAGCTAGCAACCTATCATTGTGTCGCCGATTCCTGCACTACGCGTATAACCCGCTGCGGAAACGGAATATCAATCCCGGCAGCCTTCAAACGATCACGCGCCTGCTCATTGAACATGAACATCACATCCCAATAATCCGCAGTTTTAACCCAGACACGCAGGGAAACCGTGATCGAGCTATCACCCAATGTCGAAATCACCGCCTGTGGTTCCGGGTCCTGCATGACGCGGGGATCCTTGGCCAGATCCAGCAATACCTGACGGGCTTTCTGCAGATCCGCCTCGTAATCCACGCCGACATCAAACACGACTTTGCGAGTTGGCTGGCGGTTGGTGTTGGTGATGATGCCGTTCGACAGGTTGCCGTTGGGCAGGATGATGGTCTTGTTGTCGCCGGTACGCAGCACGGTGTGGAAAATCTGGATGCTGTCGACGGTACCCGCTACACCTTGGGCTTCGATCCAGTCACCGATGCGGAACGGGCGGAACAGCAGAATCAGCACACCGCCAGCGAAGTTCGCCAGGCTGCCTTGCAAGGCCAGACCGATCGCCAGACCGGCAGCACCGATGGCCGCGACGAACGAGGTGGTTTCGACGCCGATCATCGACGCGACGCTGACAATCAGCAACACCTTGAGAATGATGTTGGCCAGGCTGCTGATAAAGCCTTGCAGCGCCAGATCAGCATTGCGCAGAGCGAGCAGACCGCCGAGTTTTTGCGTGACCTTGTTGATCAGCCACCAGCCGATCGCCAGGGTAATCACTGCCAGCAGTACGCGGCTGCCGTATTCCATGATCATCGGGATCCACGCCTGGGACGCCTTGACCAGGTGGTCCACTTCCGCATTCAAATCCATGTTCTATCTCCTGATTTCCGGCTTCCCGGGGTGTATTCAAAACAACTGTGGGAGCGAGCCTGCTCGCGAATGCGGCGAGTCAGTCAACTTTTCGCTGAATGAAACACCGCATTCGCGAGCAGGCTCGCTCCCACATAGCCTTCAGACCAAGCTTAGTCGCGGAAGTTGTTGAACTGCAGCGGCATGCCGAATTCCTTGGCACGCAGGGCCGCGATGGCTTCCTGCAAATCGTCGCGCTTCTTGCCGGTGACACGCACCTGCTCGCCCTGAATCGCGGCCTGGACCTTGAGCTTGGCTTCCTTGATGTGGCCGACGATCTTCTTCGCCAGCTCTTTGTCGATGCCCTCCTTGAGGATGGCGTCCTGCTTCATCAGTTTGCCCGAAGCGTAAGCATCCTTGACCTCGAGGCACTGCACGTCGATCTTGCGCTTGGTCAGCGCCAGCTTGAGGATTTCGATCATCGCTTCGAGCTGGAAAGCGGCTTCGGCGGTGAGGCTGACGGTCAGGTCTTTTTCCTTGAACTCGAAGCTGCCCTTGCCTTTCAGGTCATAACGACGATCGAGTTCCTTCACGGCGTTCTCGACCGCGTTGGTGAGTTCGTGTTTGTCCAGTTCGGATACCACGTCGAACGACGGCATGTAATCTCTCCAATAAAAGGCGCGCTCGATGTGCATGGAGCGCGCTTGGCTTGCGGTTAAAATCGGGCTCATTATAACGGGTCTTTTCCTACCGATACGGCGAGCCGCACATGCCTGCAAGCAATCGAGCAAAAAACTGATGTCGACCACCTGGCACGTACTTGGCGCCGGCAGCCTCGGCACGCTCTGGGCGACACGTCTGGCTCGCGCCGGCTTGCCGGTGCGCCTGATCCTGCGTGATGCGGCGCGCTTGCAAAGCTACGAGGCAGTGGGCGGCTTGACCCTGGTAGAAAACGGACAAGCTCATACCTATGCAGTTCCCGGCGAAACCCCGGACAGCCCCGAGCCGATTCGCCGATTGCTGGTTGCGTGCAAGGCCTATGACGCCGAAGAGGCCGTCGCCCGCCTCGCTTCCCGCCTCGCGCCGGACGCCGAACTGATCCTCCTGCAAAACGGCCTCGGCAGTCAGGACGCCGTCGCCGCGCGGGTGCCACAGGCGCGCTGCATCAGCGCCTCCAGCACCGAGGGCGCGTTCCGTGATGGCGATTGGCGCGTGGTGTTCGCCGGTCACGGGTTCAACTGGCTGGGCGATGGCGCAAATCCGCTGGCGCCGGTCTGGCTGGACGATCTGCAAGCGGCGAACATTCCCCATGAATGGAGCGCCGACATCCTTACTCGCCTGTGGCGCAAACTGGCGCTGAACTGCGCGATCAACCCGCTGACCGTGTTGCACAACTGCCGTAACGGCGGGCTGAGCGAGCATCACTGCGAAGTCGCCACGCTCTGCGCCGAACTGGCGGAACTGCTCCAACATTGCGGCCAGCCGGCTGCGGCGGACAATCTGCAAGCGGAAGTCGAACGAGTGATCCACGCCACCGCCGCCAATTACTCTTCGATGTATCAGGACGTCGCCAACCAGCGCCGCACCGAGATCAGCTATCTGTTGGGACAAGCCTGCAAAGTTGCCGAGCGCCATCAGTTGCATCTGCCGCATCTGCAGCAGTTGCAGCAACGTTTGGTGGCGCATCTGCGCAAGCGTGGATTGCCCAGCGACTGAGCAGCCGCTAGGCTGACGACTTGTTCCCCTGCTGCGATAAACCTGATGCCATTGCGCCAGCGCCTTGAAAACCTGCCGGTCGGCCAGAAACTGCTGGCCGCCCTGCTGGTGTTGTTGACCACGGTTCTGCTGGTCGCCAACCTGACCTTTATCAGCGCCGCCTACTACATTTCTCAGGAAAGCATGGCGCCTCAGGCCCTGCAGACCATCGGCCGGCTGATCGCCAATCCGAGTCTGGTCAGCGATGCGCTGGAGTCGCCGCGCAGCGCCGAGCGCCTGCTCAAGGAGCTCGACAGTTATTCACCGCTGCGCGCCGCCGCCCTGTATGACGGCAAGGGTGAACGCCTGGCGCAAGTGCAGCGCGGCGAGAAACTCAGTCTCCCCGAGCGCTACCGCCACGTCGAAGCCTGGCAACTCACCGAGTTTCGCAGCAATCAACTGATCACCCTGCCCCGCCCCGGTGCCGCGCCGGGGCATCTGTTGCTGGTCGCCAGCAGCGAACTGCCGATGGCGTTCTACACCGGCACTCTGACCGCCAGCCTCGGCATCCTGATCTTCAGCGTACTGCTGTGGCTGGTGATTGCCCGGCAGATCAAACGTCTGATTACCCGGCCGATTCATCAGCTTGAGGAATTGTCCCGCCAGGTCACCCGCGAAGAGAACTACGCCCTGCGCGCCGCGCGCGGCAACCACGACGAAATCGGCAGTCTGGCCGAGGCGTTCAACACCATGCTCTCGCGCATCGAAGCCCGCGAGCAGCAATTGAAACGCGCCCGCGACGACTCGCAGGCCGCCTACGATCAGGCGCAGGGGCTGGCCGAGGAAACCCGCCACACCAACCGCAAACTGGAGCTGGAAGTCCAGGTGCGCAGCAAGATCGAAAAGAAGCTCACCGGCTTCCAGAATTACCTCAACAGCATCATCGACTCGATGCCCTCGGCGCTCATCGCTCTCGACGAGCAGCTTTACGTCACTCAATGGAATCAGGAAGCCAGCGCGCTCTCCGGCACACGCCTGGATGAGGCTTTGAACCAACCGATCTTCCTCGCCTTCGAACCGCTGAAACCGTTTTTGCCGCAGCTCAAGGCCACCGTCGAACAGCACACCGTGGCCAAAGTCGACCGAGTGACGTGGTTCAAGGACGATGAACCCAAGCATTACGCGCTGACGTTTTACCCACTGATGGGCGGTGCCGGGCGTGGCGTGGTGATCCGTATCGACGACATCACTCAGCGTCTGTCGCTGGAAGAAATGATGGTGCAGTCAGAAAAGATGCTCTCGGTCGGTGGCCTTGCGGCCGGCATGGCCCATGAAATCAACAACCCGCTTGGCGCGATCCTGCACAACGTGCAGAACATTCGTCGGCGTCTGTCGGCGGATCTGCCGAAGAACATCGAGACCGCCGAGCAACTGGGCATCGAACTGGACACGGTGAACCGCTATCTGCAAGGCCGCGAAGTCCCGCAACTGCTCGACGGCATTCAGCAGGCCGGCGCCCGCGCGGCGAAGATCGTCACGCACATGCTCAGCTTCAGCCGCCGCAGCACCCGGCAAATGGCGCCGTGCGATCTGCCGGCATTGATTGATCAAGCCGTGGAAATCGCCGGCAACGATTTCGATCTGGCCATCGGCTTCGACTTCAAGGGCCAGGCGATCATTCGTCAGTTCGACCCGGCCCTCGGTCCGGTGCCGGGCACCGCCAACGAGCTGGAACAGGTGTTGCTCAATCTGCTGAAAAACGCCGCACAGGCGATTCACCAGCGTGAAGACGACAGCGAACCGGGCCGGATCATTCTGCGCACCCGGCTCAATCCGCCGTGGGCCGAGATCCAAGTCGAAGACAACGGCATCGGCATGAGCGAGAACGTGCGCAAGCGTACCTTCGAGCCGTTCTTCACCACCAAGGAAATCGGCCAGGGCACGGGGCTTGGTCTGTCGGTGTCGTACTTCATCATCACCAACAATCACAAGGGCCAGATGGAAGTGCAGTCGGCGCCCGGCCAGGGCACTTGCTTCACCCTGCGTCTGCCGCTGGCGCAACCTGCGCCGCTGACCACCGAAACCAATCCACTACCGAGGTAACCCATGGGCTTTCGCTTGTCGAAGATCTACACCCGCACCGGCGACAAAGGCGAAACCGGCCTCGGTGACGGCCGTCGCGTCCCCAAGGATCACCCGCGCATCGAGGCGATCGGCGAGGTCGATACGCTGAACAGTCAGGTCGGCGTGCTGCTCGCCGGTTTGCTCGCCGAGCGCGCAGTGCATCCGGGGCTGAATGAGATCATCGAAGTGCTGGCGCCGTGTCAGCATCGCCTGTTCGACCTCGGCGGTGAACTGGCGATGCCGGAATATCAGGCGTTGAACGAGGCTGAAATCGAGCGGCTGGAAGCGGCGATCGATGTGTGGAATGAAGAGCTGGGGCCGCTGGAAAACTTCATCTTGCCGGGTGGTTCGATGCTGATTGCGCAGGCGCATGTCTGCCGCAGTCTGGCGCGCAGTGCCGAGCGCCGCTGTCAGCATTTGAACTCGGTTGAGCCATTGGCCGGGGTTGGCCTGGCGTATATCAATCGGTTGTCGGATTTGCTGTTTGTTGTGGCGCGGTTGATTGCGCGGCGGCAAGGGGTGGCGGAGATTTTGTGGCAGCCGGCTGCGAAACCTGAAGGAAAGTAGCGCCTTACAGGACGCCATCGCGAGCAGGCTCGCTCCCACATTTGCCTGCAATTCTGACTGGAGAAATGCAATCCACTGTGGGAGCGAGCCTGCTCGCGAAGAGGCCGCTAGCCTCAATCGAGAATCAAGCTTCTGGCCAGAACGCCCGAATCCCCGCCACACCCTGAGCCCCAGCACCCCAGGCTTTCTCGCGCTCCGCCGGGCCTACTCCACCGAGCAGAAACACCGGTTTACTGAAACCGTCGATCAACGCCTGCGCCTGCTCCCACCCCAACGGCTGTGCATCCGGGTGCGTCAGCGTAGGCTGTACCGGCGACAGGGTGACAAAGTCGACACCCATCTGCTCGGCCAGCGCCAGCTCTTCAGCGTTATGGCACGACGCCGCGAGCCAGCGCTCCGCCGGCAACGGACGCCCAGCCGCCGCGTATTTACGCAGTTGTGCAGCAGTGATGTGCCAACCGGCAGACGGGAAATCACCGAGCCATTCGAAGGGCCCTTTGATCATCAACTGTGCCTTGCCCGCACACAGGCCCACCGCGTCGACCGCCAGATCACGGTATTTCGGGTCGTAGCCGTTGGGTGCGCGCAGCTGGATCAATTTGATGCCGCCGGCAATCGCTTTCTGGATGCCGCGCAACAAGGCCGGGCCTTCCAGATCCTCCGGAGTGATCAAGTATTCGGCAGGCAAGCGCGCCGCCGCGACGATCGGCTGATTGGCCGCCGGGAACTCATAGTCGATCAATTCCCTGGCAGTGACCCAAGCCAGTGGCTGGCCTTCAGCGCCGTGGGGTTCGCCGCTGAACGCTGAGACTTCCCAGACATCCAGCAACACCTGTTTGTCCGGGTAATCGTGGCGAACCTTGATCAGCGGCCGCGCAGCATCAACGATGATGCCCAGCTCTTCGTGCAGCTCGCGAGCCAGTGCCGATTCGACAGATTCGTCAGCCTCGACCTTGCCACCGGGAAACTCCCACAAGCCGCCCTGATGCTGAGTGTCGGCACGGCGGGCGATAAGAATTTTGCCGGCACCGTCACGGATGACGGCAGCGGCGACGTGGACGCGTTTCACGGATTCAATTCCTCCAGTCCAGCCTTTTGCCACGCTTTGAAGGCGGGCCATTGGTAGATGGTTTCAACATACGCTTCGTCGACTGCCGGCAACTTCACCTGATAGGTGCGCAAGCGCACGGCGATCGGCGCGAAAAACGCGTCGGCAAGACTGACACGACCGAACAGGTAAGGCCCCTCTTCCGTGGCTGCCGCGCGGCATTCGGCCCATAGCGCGAGCATGCGTTCGATATCGACCTTCACTTCTGGCGGCACCGGGTTCAGCGGTGCGTCCTGGCTCAGGTTGAACGGCATGTGGTTACGCATGGCGAAGAAGCCGCTGTGCATTTGTGCGCAGGCCGAGCGGGCCTGGGCGCGGGCAAAGGTATCGCTCGGCCAGAGTTGCTCGGACGGAAACTGTTCGGCGAGATATTCAGCGATGGCCAGCGAATCGGCGATGGTGCCACGGGTGGTTTGCAGCAGCGGCACCTTGCCGGTCGGCGAATGCTTGAGCAGGCGCTCACGAGTGTCGGGCTTGCCGAGCTTGATCAGCTCTTCGCTGTAGGGTGCGCCGGTCAGGTCCAGCGCCAGTGCCGCACGCAGGGACCAGGAGGAAAGCAGTTTGTCGCCGATGATCAGGTGCAGGGACATGGTGTGGCGCCTTTTCGTCAGAGGAACGCTTCTGAATGGGTTGTGTCCGGATCGCCGTTTTCGCGAGCAGGCTCGCTCCCACAGAAAACCGAACTGCAGCGAGAATACCCTGTGGGAGCGAGCCTGCTCGCGAATGGAGCGGCTCGTTCCCGGATCAGGTCAAGTACGGTATTCAGCGTTGATCTTCACGTACTCATGCGACAGGTCGGTGGTCCAGATGGTTTCGCTGCAATCGCCGCGACCCAGTTCGATGCGAATGGTGATTTCTTCCTGCTGCATCACCGCCGCCCCCTGTGCTTCAGTGTAGGTCGCTGCGCGAGCGCCACGGCTGGCGATGCACACGTCGCCGAGGAACACGTCGATCTTGCTCACGTCCAGGTCCGGCACGCCGGCACGGCCCACGGCAGCGAGGATACGGCCCCAGTTCGGGTCAGAGGCGAACAGCGCGGTCTTGATCAGCGGCGAGTGGGCCACGGTGTAACCGACGTCCAGGCATTCCTGATGGTTGCCGCCGCCATTCACTTCAACGGTAACGAACTTGGTCGCGCCTTCGCCGTCGCGCACGATGGCCTGAGCGACGTCCATGCACACTTCGAACACCGCTTGCTTCAGCTTGGCGAACAGCTCGCCTTCAGCGCGGGTGATCTCAGGCAGCGCGGCCTTGCCAGTGGCGATCAGCATGCAGCAGTCGTTGGTCGAGGTGTCGCCGTCGATGGTGATGCGGTTGAACGACTTGTTGGCGCCGTCGAGCATCAGGTTGTGCAGCACCTCGCGGGAGACTTTGGCGTCGGTGGCGATGTAACCCAGCATGGTCGCCATGTTCGGGCGAATCATGCCGGCGCCTTTGCTGATGCCGGTGACGGTGATGGTCACGCCGTCATGCTCGAACTGGCGGCTGGCGCCCTTGGGCAGCGTGTCAGTGGTCATGATGCCGGTGGCGGCGGCTTCCCAGTTGTTCTCCGACAGGTCGTCCAGCGCGGCTTGCAGTGCGCCTTCGATCTTCTCGACCGGCAGCGGCTCGCCGATCACGCCAGTGGAGTACGGCAGAATCTGGCTGGCATCGACGCCGGTCAGCTCGGCCAACTTAGCGGTGGTGCGCTCGGCAGCCGCCAAGCCAGGCTCGCCGGTGCCGGCGTTGGCATTGCCGGTGTTGGTCAACAAGTAACGCACGGCGTTCTGTACGCGTTTTTTCGCCAGGATAACCGGCGCGGCGCAGAACGCGTTCAGGGTGAACACGCCAGCCACGGTCGAACCTTCAGCACAGCGCATCACCACTACATCCTTGCGCCCCGGGCGCTTGATGCCGGCCGAGGCGATACCGAGTTCAAAACCGGCAACCGGGTGCAACGTTGGCAAAGGACCAAGACCAACAGCCATGAATGCGCTCCTTACTCAATGATGTCAGCACCGCCACGGGAACGGACGGTGAGGTAAATGGCAAAACGCCGCGACGGCAGGAGCCGGTCGCGGCGCGGGTGTTCAGCGATTGAAACGGGTTTTACTGGATCTGCCCGTGGCAATGCTTGTATTTCTTGCCCGAACCGCAGTAGCACAGTTCGTTGCGGCCCAGCTTCTGCTCGTTGCGAACCGGGGCAGCGGCGGTGGCCAGTGCCACATCGACCTCTTCACCCAGCGCTTCCGGCTGATCCAGCCCAGGCGCTTCGGCGTGTTCGAACTGCATGCGCGCCGCCAGTGCTTCGGCTTCCTGACGCAGGCGTTGCTCTTCGGCTTCCGGATCTTCGCGGCGGACCTGAACGTGCGACAGCACGCGGATCGAGTCGCGCTTGATCGAATCGAGCAGCTCGGAGAACAGCGTGAACGACTCGCGCTTGTATTCCTGCTTCGGGTTCTTCTGCGCATAGCCACGCAGGTGAATGCCGTGACGCAGGTGATCCATGGTCGACAGGTGGTCTTTCCACAGGTCGTCGAGTACGCGCAGGACGATCTGCTTCTCGAACGAGCGCAGCGCCTCGGCACCGGCCTGGTCTTCTTTCTCGTTGTACGCCGCCATCAGCTCGGTCATGAGCTTCTCGCGCAGGGTTTCTTCGTACAGGTGATCGTCTTCGTCGAGCCATTGCTGGATCGGCAGTTTCACGCCGAAATCGCTTTCGATCGACGCTTCCAGACCGGCCACGTCCCACTGCTCTGGCAGCGATTGCGGCGGAATGTGCGCGCTGACGGTAGCGTTGAGCACGTCCTGACGGAAGTCGGCGATGGTTTCACCGATGTTGTCGGCGGCCAGCAACGTGTTACGCATGTGATAAATCACTTTACGCTGTTCGTTGTTGACGTCGTCGAACTCGAGCAGTTGCTTGCGGATGTCGAAGTTGCGGCCTTCAACCTTGCGCTGCGCCTTCTCGATCGCGTTGGTCACCATGCGGTGCTCAATCGCTTCGCCCGGCTGCATGCCCAGGGCTTTCATGAAGTTCTTCACCCGGTCGGAGGCGAAGATGCGCATCAGGCTGTCTTCCAGCGACAGGTAGAAGCGGCTCGAACCGGCATCGCCCTGACGGCCGGCACGGCCACGCAGCTGGTTGTCGATACGGCGCGATTCATGACGCTCGGAAGCAATTACCTGCAAGCCGCCGGACTCCAGCACTTGCTGGTGACGCTTCTGCCAGTCGGCCTTGATCTGGGCGATCTGCTCGGGAGTCGGGTTTTCCAGCGAAGCGACTTCCACTTCCCAGTTGCCGCCCAACAGGATGTCGGTACCACGACCGGCCATGTTGGTGGCGATGGTCAGCGCACCCGGACGACCGGCCTGAGCAATGATTTCAGCTTCTTTTTCGTGGAACTTGGCGTTGAGAACCTTGTGTTCGATGCCTTCTTTGACGAGCAATTCGGACATGTGCTCGGAGGTCTCGATGGTCGCGGTACCCACCAGCACCGGGCGACCGGCAGCCATGCTTTCCTTGATGTCGGCCACGATCGCCGCGTATTTCTCTTCGGCGGTGAGGAACACCAGGTCGTTGTAGTCTTTACGCGCCAACGGCTTGTTCGGCGGGATGACCATGACTTCCAGACCATAGATCTGGTGGAATTCGAACGCTTCGGTGTCGGCGGTACCGGTCATGCCCGACAGCTTGGTGTACAGACGGAAGTAGTTCTGGAAGGTGGTCGAGGCCAGGGTCTGGCTCTCGGCCTGAATGTTCAGACCTTCCTTGGCTTCGATAGCCTGGTGCAGGCCTTCGGACAGACGACGACCCGGCATGGTACGACCGGTGTGTTCGTCGACCAGCACGACCTGACCGTCCTGGACGATGTATTCGATGTTGCGGTTGAACAGCTTGTGCGCACGCAGACCGGCGTAGACATGTGTCAGCAGGCCAAGGTTGTGCGCCGAGTACAGGCTCTCGCCTTCGGCCAGCAGGCCGACGCGGGTGAGCATTTCTTCGATGAACTGGTGACCGGCTTCGTTGAGTTCGACCTGACGGGTCTTTTCGTCAACGGTGTAGTGACCGGCCTTGGTGACCTGGCCTTCAACTTCCTCGACGTGCAGTTCCAGCTGCGGGATCAGTTTGTTGATCTCCATGTACAGCTTGGAGCTGTCCTCGGCCTGACCGGAAATGATCAGCGGAGTACGCGCTTCGTCAATGAGGATGGAGTCGACTTCGTCGATCACGGCAAAGTTGAGTTCGCGCTGGAATTTTTCATCCATGCTGAACGCCATGTTGTCGCGCAGGTAGTCGAAACCGAATTCGTTGTTGGTGCCGTAGGTGATGTCGGCGGCGTAGGCGGCGCGCTTCTCTTCCGGCGGCTGGAACGGCGTCACGACGCCGACAGTCAGGCCGAGGAATTCATAAAGCGGACGCATCCAGTTGGCGTCACGGCGGGCCAGGTAGTCGTTCACGGTCACAACGTGCACGCCCTTGCCGGACAGTGCGTTGAGGTAAACACCCAGGGTGGCCACGAGGGTCTTGCCCTCACCGGTGCGCATTTCGGCAATCTTGCCTTCGTGCAGGGTCATGCCGCCGACGAGTTGTACGTCGAAGTGGCGCATGCCCATCACGCGCTTGCCAGCCTCGCGGGCGACGGCGAAGGCTTCCGGCAACAGCTTGTCGAGGGTTTCCCCTTTGGCGATACGGGCCTTGAACTCGGCGGTCTTGGCGCGCAATTGATCGTCCGAAAGGGCCACCATTTGCTCTTCGAAGGCATTGACGAGCTGCACCGTCTTGAGCATGCGTTTGACTTCACGCTCGTTCTTGCTTCCAAAAAGTTTCTTTAACAAAGGCGCAAACATATCGGCAGGATCTTCCACACTAAAGGGATGGAGGGCGGCCCCGTGAGTCGCCCGTGCAGCCCTCATGGCCGCATGCGAACGAGCATTCTACCCGGAAACGGTGGTGAGGAAAGTGGCGATGTTCCACGATGCTGGCACTGCGCTTTGACGGGGCTCACTTAAAATAGGGGCGTTTTGCTCAACTTCAACCCGTCGGGGGAAAGAAGTCAGGCGTTGATTTAATGAGCAAATCAGGGACAAAAGCAATGGCCCAGAGGTTCCGCAGCTTTCTGCTACCATGGCGCCTCTGTTCCTTCAGGTGTTCGATCATGGCGTTTCGCCCTCTCACGGCCAGAGCACCCGCCGTTCTGTTACGTGAAGCCAAACCGCTGAAGGCCATCCTCGGCCATGCCCAGCGTCTGGAGCATTTGCAGCGCCTGCTCGAAAGCCAGCTGCAACCGGCCGCCCGCGAGCATTGCCGGGTAGCCAAGTGGCGCGAAGGCGAGCTGTCGCTGGTGGTCACTGACGGCCATTGGGCGACGCGCCTGCGCTATCAGCAGAAACGCCTGCAACGGCAACTGCAACTGTTCGAAGAGTTCGCCAACCTGACGCGGATCAAATTCAGTGTGCGCCCGCCGATCGTGCAGCATCGGGTAGTTGGGCACTCGATGGATCTGTCCAGCAGTGCGGCAGAGACGATTCAGTCGACGGCCGACGGGATCAGCGATCCGGGATTGCGCGCGGCGCTGGAGCGGTTGGCGGCGCATGCCAAAAGCAAAACCTGAAGCAAAAGCAAAAGATCGCAGCCTGCGGCAACTCCTACAGAATGAATGCATTTCAACTGTAGGAGCTGCCGAAGGCTGCGATCTTTGCTTTTTAGCGGCGCTTGCTGCCTCCGAGCAGAGACCCCATCAACCCGCGCACCAACTGCTTGCCAAGGTTATTGGCCGCCTGGCGCATCGCTGATTTCAGCGCCTGGCCTGCCGCCGTGCCGAGGAATTCTCCCGCGCGGTCAGCCAGGCTCGGCTCTTCGGCCGCCGCTTTGCCCGCTGGTGTTTCAGCCTCGGGCGCCAGCCCTTTGCGGCCCATCAAAATCTCGTAGGCCGACTCGCGATCGATCGGCTTGTCATAACGGCCCTTGAACGGCGAGCCGGCGATCAGCACGGTGCGCTCGGTTTCGGTCAGCGGGCCGATCCGCGACTGCGGCGGTGCCACCAGCACGCGCTGGACCATTTCCGGGGTGCCCTTCTCGGTCAGCGTGCCGACCAGCGCCTCACCAATACCTAACTCAGTCAGCACCGACAGACTGTCGAACGCCGGATTCGGCCGAAAGCCATCCGCAACCGCACGCAGGGACTTCTGCTCTTTGGCGGTGAACGCACGCAGGCCGTGTTGAATACGCAAGCCCAACTGCGCCAGCACGTCATCCGGCAGATCCGCCGGCGACTGGGTGACGAAATACACGCCAACACCTTTGGAACGAATCAAACGCACCACTTGCTCCAGGCGTTCCTGCAACGCCTTGGGCGTGTCGCCGAACAACAAGTGCGCCTCATCGAAGAACAGCGCCAGCAGCGGCTTGTCAGCATCGCCGCGCTCGGGCAGTTGCTCGAACAACTCGGCCAGCAGCCACAGCAGGAACGTTGCGTAAACCTTCGGCGCCTCGTGCACCAGACGGCTGGCGTCGAGCAGATGGATGCGTCCCCGGCCATCGGCGCCCGGTTGCAGGATGTCTTCAAGTTGCAGCGCCGGCTCGCCGAACAGGGCTTCGGCGCCCTGCTGTTCCAGCGTCGCCAAACGGCGCAGCAGCGCCTGGCTGGAACCGGTGGTCATCAGCGCCGCGTCTTCGCCGAGCAACTGCGGATTGTCCTTGAGGTGATTGAGCAGCGCTTTCAGATCCTTGAGATCCAGCAGCAACAGCCCTTCGCGATCCGCCACCTTGAAGGCCGCGTAAAGCGCCGACTGCTGACTGTCGGTCAGCTCGAGCAAGCTGCCGATCAGCAACGGGCCCATTTCGCTCAAGGTGGTGCGCAGCGGATGACCGGATTCACCGTGGATGTCCCACAGCGTGACGGGATAAGCCTGCGGCGTGTGACCGAGCCAGGGCATGCCGGCGATGCGCTCGGCCACTTTGCCCTGCGGGTTGCCGGCAGCACCGAGGCCGCACAGGTCGCCCTTGATGTCGGCGGCGAACACCGCCACACCGGCATCGCTGAACGCTTCGGCCAGATGCTGCAATGTCACGGTTTTACCGGTGCCGGTGGCGCCAGCGATCAGCCCGTGGCGGTTGGCCAGGCGCATGGCCTGAGCGATGGGTTGCGCGGCCGGATCAGCGCCGATAACGAGTTGCGAAGAGTCAGGCATTTTCTCACCCAATGGTTAATCTTTGATGACACATGGCCGATACATAAATTGGATAGACCCATCAGAAAATCGGGTCGGACATTTCCCTAAGGAGAGCCGGAAATATCAGTTTTTCAACCTTGCCCATAGTGCGCGTCTCTATCAAAGCACGCCCAGGACATTAAGACCTTAGCGGAACCCCAAGCCATGAACAAAAACCTGCGCTTCAGCCATAAGATTTTGCTTGCCGCCGCTCTCATCGTCATTGCCGCTTTCGCCTCGTTCACGCTGTACAACGACTGGCTGCAACGCAATGCGATCCGCGATGACCTGAACAACTACCTCAATGAAATGGGCGAGGTCACCGCCGGCAATATCCAGACCTGGCTCAGCGGGCGCATCCTGCTGATCGAGAACGCCGCACAGAACATCGCCATCAACCCGGAACCTGCCACGGTCGCCAGCCTGCTGGAACAGAAAAGCCTGACCTCGACGTTCATGGCCACCTACCTGGGCGATGCCACCGGGCATTTCACCATCCGCCCGGACGTGAAGATGCCGGACGGTTTCGATCCGCGTGTGCGCCCTTGGTATAAAGGTGCCGAAAGCAGCAGCACCTCGACCCTGACCGAACCCTACATCGATGCGGCCACCGGCCAGTTGATCATTTCCATCGCCACCGCGTCGAAAAAGGCCGGGCAGAGCGTCGGCGTGGTCGGCGGCGACCTCAGCCTGCAATCGCTGATCGACACCCTCGCCGCGCGGGATTTCGACGGCATGGGCTACGTATTCCTGGTCAGCGCTGACGGCAAGATCCTCGTCCACCCGGACAAGGCCTTGGTGATGAAGTCACTGAAAGAAGCCTACCCGCAGGACACGCCGCGCATCAGCAGCGATTTCAGCGAAGTGAGCGTCGACGGCAAAACCCGCATCGTCACCTTCGCCCCGATCAAAGGCCTGCCGTCGGTGAACTGGTACATCGGCCTGTCGATCGACAAGGATCAGGCCTACTCGATGCTCAGCGAATTCCGTACCTCAGCGGTAATCGCAACCATTATTGCCGTGGCAATCATCATCGCCCTGCTCGGCATGCTCATCCGCCTGCTGATCCAGCCGCTGCACGTGATGACCCGCGCTATGGAAGACATCGCCGACGGCGAGGGCGACCTGACCAAACGCCTGAACATCGTCAATAACGATGAATTCGGCATCCTCGGTACCGCGTTCAACCGCTTCGTCGAGCGTATTCACGGTTCGATCCGCGAAGTGTCCTCGGCCACCGGCCAGGTCAACGAAGTCGCGCTGCGCGTGGTCGCTGCGTCGAATTCGTCGATGTACAACTCCGACCAGCAGGCCTCGCGCACTAGCAGCGTTGCCGCCGCGATCAATCAGCTCGGCGCCGCCGCCCAGGAAATTGCCCGCAACGCCGCCCAAGCGTCGAATCAGGCCAGCGATGCCAGGGGTCTGGCCGAAGATGGCCAGCAGGTGGTCGAGCGCAGCATCAAAGCGATGAACCAACTGTCGAGCATGCTCAGCGCGTCCAGCACCAACATCGAGTCGCTGAACAGCAAGACCGTCAACATCGGCCAGATTCTCGAAGTGATCACCAGCATTTCCCAACAGACCAACCTGTTGGCGCTGAACGCGGCGATCGAAGCGGCGCGCGCCGGTGAGGCCGGTCGTGGTTTCGCCGTGGTGGCCGACGAAGTGCGCAACCTCGCGCACCGCACGCAGGAATCGGCACAGCAGGTGCAGACCATGATCGAGGAGCTGCAAGTCGGCGCCCGGGAATCGGTGAGCACCATGAGCGACAGCCAGCGCCACAGCCAGGACAGCGTCGAGATCGCCAACCTCGCCGGCGAACGCCTGAACAGCGTGACCCTGCGCATTGGCGAGATCGACGGGATGAACCAGTCGGTGGCGACGGCGACCGAGGAGCAGACTGCGGTGGTTGAGTCGATCAACGTCGATATCACCGAGATCAACACGCTGAACCAGGAGGGTGTAGAGAACCTGCAAGCGACCTTGCGCGCCTGCTCGGATCTGGAGCAGCAGGCTTCGCGTCTCAAGCAGTTGGTTGGCAGCTTCAGGATTTAAGCTGCGGCGACTGGCCACTTCGCGAGCAGGCTCGCTCCCACAGGGAAAATGCATTCCATTGTGGGAGCGAGCCTGCTCGCGAATATCTACCTTTCAACGAAACCCGACTGACACCCCACCGCGCAATCCCGACCGAACATCTATTCTGGATAAAGGTCAATCAAGGGAGAACGACACAGCGGAGGGTTGCTCACCGTGCATATCGCCGACATCACCATGTTCTACGCCCCGGCCAGCGGAGGCGTGCGGACTTACCTGGATGCCAAACACCGTCGCCTTGGCGAGCGCAACGCCATTCGCCACAGCCTGCTGATCCCCGGCGCGAGGCTGGGTGAACATGACGGCATTTACACGGTTCCAGCGCCTGCCCTGCCCTTCGGCAAAGGTTATCGCTTCCCCCTGCGCCTGGCGCCATGGCGAAACGTCTTGCAGGATTTGCAGCCGGATCTGATCGAAGTCGGCGATCCCTACCTCACCGCATGGGCAGCGCTGGATGCGCGGCGGCAGCTGGATGTGCCGGTGATCGGCTTTTATCACTCGGATCTGCCGCTGCTGGCGGGCAATCGCATGGGCCATTGGGTCACGCCGAATGTCGAGGCTTACGTGACTCGTCTGTACGGCAATTTCGATCGTGTGCTCGCGCCGAGCCAGGTCATGGCCGACAAGCTCATCGGGCTTGGCGTGCGCAATGTTCATGTGCAGCCGCTGGGCGTGGATCTGCACACTTTCCATCCCGACGCCCGCGACCCCGGCCTGCGTGCCGAGCTGGGAATCGCTGAAGACACCCGTCTGCTGATCTTTGCCGGGCGCGGTTCCAAGGAGAAAAACCTGCCGGTGCTGCTCAAGTGCATGCAGCGCCTCGGTCCGCGCTATCACTTGTTGTTGGTCGGCTCGTCGATGCCCGCAGCGGTGCCGGACAACGTCAGCGTCATCGACGAATTCTGCCCGGCGCCGAAAGTCGCGCGGCTGGTGGCCAGCGCCGATGCGCTGCTGCATGCCGGCGACCAGGAAACCTTCGGGCTGGTCATCCTTGAGGCCATGGCCTGCGGCATTCCCGTGGTGGCGGTGGCGGCCGGGGCGTTTGAAGAAATCGTCAACGATTCCTGCGGTCTGCTCTGCGCGCCGAACAATCCCCAGGCCATGGCCAACGCCGTGCGTGAGCTGTTCAGTCGCGGCTGCGCCCGCCTCGGTCAACAGGCGCGCCAGCACGTCGAACGGCATTACGCCTGGGACACCGTGGTCGACAGCCTGCTCAGCCACTACCACGCCGTGCTCGGCCATACGCTGCCATGGGTGGCCAATGGTTGAACGCATGAAAGCCGTATGTCTGGTGTTGCATGATGTGGCGCCCTCGACTTGGGCGGATTACCAGCCCTTCGTCGAGGCCGTCGATGCCTTGGGTGATGTGCCGATGACGTGGCTGGTGGTGCCGGACTTCCATCGCCACGATGCGCTTGATGCCAACCCTGCGTTTCGCCGAGTGCTCGATGCCCGTGTCGCCCGAGGCGATGAACTGGCGCTGCACGGCTACTACCACGACGATCAGGAACCCCTGCCGAACAACCCGCGCGACTGGTTCATGCGCCGGGTCTACACCCATGAAGGTGAGTTCTATCGCTTGTCCCGCGAAGCAGCCTTGGCCCGCCTGCATGCGGGTCTGGAGATGTTTCAGCGCTACGACTGGCCGGTGCAGGGTTTCGTCGCTCCGGCCTGGCTGATGAGCGACGGCACCCGCCAGGCCTTGCGTGAATTGCCGCTCAGCTACACCAGCGATCCGCAGCACCTTTATCGCTTGCCCGACTTCAGCGCTATCGCTGCACCGGGGCTGGTGTGGAGCGCGCGCAGTGCCTGGCGGCGCGGCTTGTCGAAAATCGTCAGCGAGCAGCGTGAACAGCGCTGGCGCGAGGCATCGGTGATTCGCCTGGGGCTGCATCCGGTGGACATGCGTCACCGCTTTTCTCGCGATTACTGGTTGCACACGTTGCAGCGGCTGCTGGCGGAAGGACGCATGCCGCTGACCAAAATCGACTGGCTGGCCCGACAGCGCGGACAACTGGAACGCGCAGCATGAAGCGCAGCCTGTTGTTGCTGATCGGCCTGCTCGCGGCGGTGCTGATTCCGGTACTGCTCGGCGGCGGCGAAACCTGGGCGCGCCTGCGCAGCTTCCCGCTGAACTGGCTGTTGATCATGTTCGGCATGATTCTGCTCTGCTGGGGCATCAATACGTTGCGCCTGCGTTTGTTGCTCGGCGACCAGCGTGAAAAGGTCGCGCCCTTGAAAAGCCTCGGCGTGGTGATGGCCGCCGAGTTCGCGTACTGCGCCACGCCCGGCGGCAGCGGCGGGCCGCTGACGATCATGGCTCTGCTCGCCCGTTGCGGCGTGCGTCCGGCGCGAGGCAGCGCGGTGTTTGCCATGGATCAGCTCAGCGATCTGCTGTTCTTTCTCTGCGCCCTGAGCGGGATTCTGATTTACGCGCTGTTTCAGCACCTGAGCGATCGCCTCGAGTGGCTGCTGACCGTCAGCGCCGTTTCGCTGTTTGGCGGTTTGTTCAGTTGCGTGTTGATCGCCCGTTATCACCGTGCCCTGATCCGCTTGAGCGGGCGGCTGTTGGCGGGGATGAACATTACGGCACGCACTCGCCGTCGCTGGGCGCGCAAGTTGCTGCACTTCCTCGCGGCATTTACCGATACCTTGAAACTGCCCTGGCAAACGCTGGTTCAGGTTTTTGCTCTGACCTGCGTGCACTGGCTGCTGCGCTACAGCGTGCTGTATCTGGCCTTGCGCGGGCTCGGCGCGGATTTGCAGTGGGCATGGAGTTTTCTGGTGCAGATGCTCTCGCTTGGCGCCGGCCAATTCAGTCTGTTACCCGGCGGTGCCGGTGCGGCAGAGCTGACCTCGGCTGCGCTGCTCGCGCCGATGGTGGGCAAATCCACCGCAGCGGCGGCAATCCTGATCTGGCGCGTGGTGACGTATTACTTCTATCTGCTGGTTGGCGGCCCGGTGTTCGTGTTGATGCTGGGCAAGCCGTTGCTGAAGAAGTTGATGAACGTCAGACAGGCTTCTTAGGTTCGTCCTGCTCTTGCTGGAGCTGCTCCCAAAGCTCGGCGGCACCGGGGAATTCAGTGCCGTCGTCCGGGCTCATGTCATCCGGGTCGTAACGACTCAGGCAACCTTCACCAAGGGTGGCGGGGGCTTTGGAAGTGGCTTTGTCCAGTGGATCGCTCATGGCTTTTCCTCGGGCTCAAATGACAAGGGCCTGAGCGATTCAACGCCCAGGCCCCTGGTTTTTTCAAGCGTGTCGTGCTCGATCAGAACACAACCGTCTTGTTGCCGTGCACCAGCACGCGGTCTTCCAGGTGATAACGCAGGCCGCGGGCCAGCACCATCTTCTCGACGTCACGGCCGAAACGCACCATGTCTTCGATGCTGTCGCTGTGGCTGACACGCACCACGTCCTGCTCGATGATCGGGCCGGCGTCCAGCTCTTCAGTGACATAGTGGCAGGTCGCGCCGATCAGTTTCACACCACGCAGGGATGCCTGGTGATACGGCTTGGCGCCGACGAACGATGGCAGGAAGCTGTGGTGGATGTTGATGACTTTGTGCGCGTATTCGCGGCACATGTCCGGCGGCAGGATCTGCATGTAGCGCGCCAGCACTACCACTTCGGCGTCGTGCTGTTTGACCAGCCGCGACACTTCGTCGAATGCCGGCTGCTTGTCCTGCGGATTGACCGGCACGTGGTAGTACGGGATGCCGTGCCACTCGACCATGCTGCGCAGGTCGTCATGGTTGGAGATCACGCAGGCGATTTCGCAATCCAGTTCATCGCTGTGCCAGCGGTGCAGCAGGTCGGCCAGGCAGTGGGATTCGCGGCTGGCCATCAGCACCACGCGTTTTTTCTGCTCGGTGTCGGTGATGCGCCAGTCCATCGAGAACTCTTCGGCGATCGGCGCGAACTTCTCGCGCAACTCTTCAATACCGAACGGCAGGGAATCGGCACGGATTTCGTGACGCATGAAGAACCAGCCCACTTGATTGTCAGAGTGGTGGCTCGCTTCGGTGATCCAGCCGTTATGAGAGGCCAGAAAATTACTGACTTTGGCAACGATGCCAACGCGGTCCGGGCAAGAGATCACCAGCCGAAAAGTGCGCATGAGGGGGAAACTCCAGAACTTCACAAAGGCCGCCATTCTAGCGACTGCGCAGGAAAACTGCAGTACGCATACGCGCCGGGTGGGACAAAGCATGGCGAAACGGCTTTCTGACGCAGGTCTTACGTCAAGACCGTGACGCTTTAGTGGGGCTTTTGTCAGACAACTGTAAATATCTGTGCTGACTGCATCACATTATTTAACTGAACATTCAAAGCGCGGCTAATTCCTGTAACTCATTTAAATAAAAAGCCGATCTAAATGTTTACTTGATGAAACAGCCTGACTATTATTGCGGCACTGTCCCCTGTCATTCAGCATTCTACAAAAGGTAGTACTCATGTCCTTGATCAACGAATATCGCGCCACCGAAGAAGCCATCAAAGAGCTGCAAGCCCGTCTGAAGAACCTGTCCGAAGACGACAAACTGCAAGCCGAACTGGAATTCGAAGGCAAACTGCGCACGCTGATGGGTGAATACTCCAAGTCGCTGCGTGACATCATCGCGCTGCTGGATCCAGAAGCCAAATCCAAGGCTCCACGTGGCGGCGCAGTAAAAACTACCGGCACCAAGCGTGCACGCAAAGTTAAGCAATACAAAAACCCGCACAACGGTGAAGTCATCGAAACCAAAGGTGGCAACCACAAGACTCTGAAAGAGTGGAAAGCCAAGTGGGGCGGCGACGTGGTTGAAGGCTGGGCGACCCTGCTGGGCTAAGCCGCAACGCCTTCGCAGAGCGATCCGCGAACAAAAGAACGCCAGCCAGCGCTGGCGTTTTTTTATGCCCGTAATTTATTGTCCGGGCATGTTCGATTTCACAGATTCAAACGTTTGCGTAATGCCTGGACATAATTCTGCCAGTCATTGAGCACCTCTCGCTGCATCGGTGACGCACTAAGCGACCATTGCTCGGCGGCCTCGATAAATGACTGCACGGTATTCGGCGCACCTGCCTCGGGTTGCGTCAGGCGCTGCTGACAGAATAATTTCCAGCGCTCTTGCTCGGCCACATCCAGGGTGTCCGGAAAGTTGCGTGCTCGATATCGAAAAAGTAATTCAGGCAAACGTTCATCATCGAAAGGCCAGTGCTCTTGCGCCAATTGCGCAGGGTCGGCCGTTCGAACTTGTTCGCATAAACGACGATCACGATCACCGATAAATCCATCGTACAACTGCTGCTCGGGATCTTCGCTGGGAGTGAAATCTTCGCTGGCATAAATCGCCGCGACTTTATCTTTCCACACTTGTTGTGCGTCAGTTAGTCGCACTGTCCGCTCCTGATAAAGCGCCATGTCCAGCCCAAGGCGCTGCTGGTCTTGTGCGCGCAATACCGCCAGCGGCGCTACAACCGGGCAACGATTGATATGAATCAGCTTGAGCGGTACCGGTAACTCACCTTCGGCCAACTCATCGCGACGGGTATAAAGACGCTGACGCAGGGCTTGCGCATCGAGGTCCAGCAACCCCTGCGGATCAAGATGCAGATCACAGACGATCAGGGCGTTGCGATTCTTCGGGTGCCAGGCCAGCGGCAGCACCACGCCGACATAACTGCGCGCCGCCGAGAAACGCCCGGACACATGCACCAGTGGCTGCAACAGGCGGATCTGATCCATCACCTTCTGTTTGCTGCGCAACTGGAACAGCCACTCGTAGAGCTTGGGTTGTTTCTCGCGAATCAGCCGCGCCAACGCGATGGTAGCGCGCACATCCGACAGGGCTTCGTGGGCGTGGCCGTGATCGATATTGTTGGCCGCCGTGAGACGTTCGAGCTTGAGGGTCACGCGGCCTTCCTCATCGGTCGGCCAGACCAGACCGTCCGGGCGCAATGCGTAAGCGGCGCGCACCACATCAATCAGATCCCAGCGACTGTTGCCACCCTGCCATTCACGGGCGTAGGGGTCGAAGAAATTGCGATACAGGCTGTAGCGAGTCATCTCATCGTCGAAACGCAAGGTGTTGTAACCGGCGCCACAGGTCCCCGGTGTGGCCAGTTGCGCATGCACGCGAGTCATGAAATCGGCTTCGCTCAGGCCTTTTTCAGCGAGCTGACCGGGGGTGATGCCAGTGATCGCGCATGCCGCCGGGTGCGGCAGGATGTCTTCGCTGGGTTGGCAATAGAGGTTGACCGGCTCGTCGATTTCGTTGAGCGCATGGTCGGTGCGAATCCCGGCCACCTGCAGCGGTCGGTCGTTGCGCGGATTGATGCCAGTGGTTTCGTAGTCGTACCAGAAGATTGAAGTCACGGGCGAATCCTGAACAGAAGATCGGCGAAGTCTAGGCGTTTCAGGGCTGCCACGGCCAGCCTGGTCGCCCTCGAACAGCAATTTCTCCAGATTCCTACAACTGGAATGGATTGCCCTTGTGGGAGCAAGCCTGCCCGCGAAGGCTTTCTGTCAGTTGCCCACAGGCTGACTGCCCCACCACATTCGCGAGCAGGCTCGCTCCCACACCCGAGAGGCTGCTAGCATCAGGCGCACTTGCACCCCGAACAGGCGAAGATCAGGTAGCCCATGCTCGAGCCCACAGCACCGCGAAGGAAAGCACCGCTGGATACGCGCCATCAGGTCGAAACGCCGGAAGGCATCGACCTGCCGTTGCGTCCCGCTGGGCTGATGGTACGCGCCGTGGCGTTTGCCATCGATCTGGGCATTCGCGGCTTGATCCTCGGCGGGCTGTTCATCGCGCTGGCATTTCTCGGCAAGCTCGGCATGGGCCTCGGTTCCTTGCTGCTGTTTGCCATCAGCTGGTGGTACATGGTGTTGTTCGAGGTGCTGCGTCAGGGCCGTTCGCCGGGCAAACAATGGCTGGGCTTGCGCGTGGTGCACGACGACGGCACGCCGATTGGTTGGTCGGCCTCGCTATTGCGCAACCTGCTGCGCTTTGTCGATCTACTGCCCTTCGGCTATTTCCTCGGTGCGCTCAGTTGCCTGCAACACCCGACCTTCAAACGCCTCGGCGACATTGCCGCCGGCACCTTGGTGGTTTACAGCGAACGGCCGCTGAGCCGACCGCAATTGCCTGATGCCGAACCTCGTCGCTGTCCCGTTCCGCTGACCTTGAGCGAACAACGCGCGGTACTCGGTTTTGCCGAGCGTCAGGCCGAGCTCTCTCCCGCACGGGTCAACGAGCTGGCGGCATTGCTGGCGCAGCCGTTGCACATCTCTGCGCCCAAGGCCGTGTCTGAACTCAACGGCATCGCGCGCGGTTTGTTGGGGCCGACCCCATGAAGCAGAGCCTGTTCGAAAGTCGCCACAGGGCCGAATGGGAGCGTTTCGCCGTGGCGCTTGAACGCCTCGAACACGGCAAGGATACGGCGCAAGTCAGCGATTTTCCCAAGGCCTATCGACGTCTCTGCCAACATCTGGCTCTGGCCCAGGCGCGTGGCTACAGCAGTTTTCTGATCGATTCATTACAGCAGCAAGTGCTGCGCGGCCATCAACAGCTCTATCGGCATCGCAGTCGCCTCGGGGCGCTCATCATCAGCTTTATCCTCGCCGACTTTCCGCGACTGGTGCGCGAACAGTGGCGCTTCGTTGCGGCCGCCAGCCTGTTGTTCTTCGGCAGCCTGATCGGTTTCGGCGTGCTGGTTTATCTGAACCCGGAACTGATCTACAACCTGATTCCGGCCGAACAGGTGCGCGAGATGCAAGGCATGTACGACCCCGTTGCCGGCCACCTCGGACGCTCGGCGGAACGGGCGGCCAGCGAAGACTGGGTGATGTTCGGCTATTACGTCATGCACAACACGGGCATCGCCTTTCAGACATTCGCCAGCGGTTTGTTGATGGGCGTGGGCAGCGGTTTTTTCCTGCTTTACAACGGCATGATCATCGGCGCGGTGGCCGGGCATCTCAGCGAAATCGGTTTCGGCCAGACCTTCTGGTCGTTCGTGATCGGCCACGGTGCGTTCGAACTGAGCGCTATCGCCCTCGCCGGAGCAGCGGGCCTGAAGCTGGGCTGGGCGCTGATCGCCCCCGGACGCCTGACATGGGGCGAGGCGCTGCGCCTGGCCGCGCGCAAAAGTGTGTTGCTGGTGTGCGGGGCCATGCTGTTCCTGTTGATCGCAGCCTTTATCGAGGCTTACTGGTCGTCGAAAACCAGTGTCACGCCGCTGACCAAATACGCCGTCGGCACCGCGCTGTGGCTGGCCGTTGCGGTGTATCTGCTGTTTGCCGGAAGGACCCGCCATGCGCCTGAGTGACGCCAGCGTAGTGATCCGCCCGCGCACGACCTGGGAAGCCATGGACCTGGGCGTATTGATGAGCCAGCAGCATCGGCGGTTGTTGATGACCAGTTGGGCGATCGTCACCCTGCCGCTGTTCGCCCTGCTCAGCCTGTTGCTGTGGGATTCGCCATCGCTGGCGGTGTTCATTTTCTGGTGGCTGAAACCGGCCTACGAACGCCTGCCGTTGTACATCCTCTCCAAAGCGCTGTTCGGCGAAACCCCGACGCTCAAGCAAGCCTTGCGTGAATGGCCGCGCCTGCTCAGGCCGCAACTGTTGGCCAGTCTGACCTGGCGACGGCTGAGTCTGAGTCGCAGCTTTGTGCTGCCGGTGACGCAACTCGAAGGTCTCGACGGCGAGGCCAGACAACAACGTCTGCAGGTGCTGCTGCAACGCAACGGCGGCGCCGCGCAATGGCTGACGATTATCGGCGTGCATCTGGAAACCGCGCTGTGGATCGGCTTGATGCTGCTGTTCTACATGCTCTTGCCGCAGCAGATCGAAACCGACTGGGACTGGCAGTCACTGCTGCTCGCCGCCGATCAGGACTGGCGCTGGCTGGAGCACCTGACCAACGTTTTTTATGCGCTGATCCTGGTGGCCTGGGGACCGGTGTATGTCGCCTGCGGTTTCAGCCTGTACCTGAACCGCCGCACACAACTGGAAGCCTGGGACATCGAGCTGGTCTTCCGCCGTTTGCGCCAGCGCTTGAACAACGGCGTGCTCGGCGTGTTGCTGGCGGCGTGTCTGCTGCTGCCGAACCTGCAACCGGTGTGGGCCAGCGATGCGCCGGATGCTCCACGGTTGCTCAATCAGCCGCTGACCAGTCAGGCATCGCGCGACAGCATTGAGTCGCTGCTCGAACAACCGCCGTTCAAGAACAAGGGAAGCGTCACCCGTTATCGCTTTGGCGACGACCCGGCAAGTCCGGCCAAAGACGCGCAAGCGGGTGAGGCACCGCAGTGGCTGAAAACCCTGCTCGGCTGGCTCGACGGTCGGCACCTTGATGCCTTGGCGAACGTGATTGAGGTGCTGTTGTGGGGCGCGCTGATTGCCGCGCTGGGCTGGCTGGCCTGGCGTTATCGCGAATTCCTCGGGGCTTTCGTCAGCCGCCGCCCGAACCTGCCAGCGCGCAGCAAACCGCCGGCGCCGCCACAGGTCTTCGGGCTGGATCTGAACCGTGAAACCCTTCCCGATGACATCGCCGCCAGTGCCGAACAATTGTGGTTGAGCGAACCTCGCGCCGCGCTGGGCCTGCTCTATCGCGGCCTGCTCAGCCATCTGTTGCAGGATTTCGACCTGACGCTGAAAGCCGCCGACACGGAAAACCAGATCCTCAACCGCATTGAGCAATTGCAACGCCCGGACCTGCTCGCCTACAGCCGCAACCTAACGGTTCACTGGCAGAACATGGCCTACGGACACCGACTTCCAGCTGCGCACCTGCAAGCAGAGCTGTGCAACGGCTGGCGTGAATTGTTCGGCAAAGGATCCAGGCATTGAACCGGCGCATCGGCTGGTCGTTGGCTGCGCTGGCGCTTGTGCTGCTGGGCGGCTTGAGTCTGTTTCTTTACCTCAAGGCCCGGCCCTATCAGGAAACCGTCGATCACGGCCCCTCGCCTGCCGCGCAAGCCAATCCTTATCTGGCGGCAGAAATGTTCCTGCGCGAGCGCGGCCTCGCGGTCAGTCACGCCGAGACCTTGGCGGTGCTGCCGCAGATTGATCCGCACAGCCACACCTTGTTGTTGTTCGGCGAGCGCGCGCGGATGACGCCGCGTGAAGTCGATCAGGTGTTGAACTGGACTCGCGCCGGCGGACGCTTGGTATTTGTCGCTGAATCGCTGTGGGATGCGCAAACCGGGCAAAGCAATGATCTGCTGCTCGATAAGGTGCAACTGCACCAATCGCTGAGCAAGGAATTGAAAGATCCACCAGTGGACGTGGAAAAGGACCGCTTCCCGAAACTGACCAAACTGTACCTGGAAGACGAGGACGCGCCGGCCTACGCCGGTTTCGACACCGACTTCCACCTCGACGACCCGAATAATGTCGCGCAAGCCTGGGCCAACAGCGCCAAAGCCACGCACATGATGCAACGGGTGTACGGCCTCGGCACGATCACCGTGGTCACCGATGCCGAGCTGTGGAAAACCGGCGCTATCGGCAAATACGACAACGCCTGGCTGCTCTGGTATCTGAGCGCCGACACCGACGTCACGCTGATTTACAACACGGCGCACGATGGCTTGTGGACCTTGCTCTGGCGCTACTTCCCGCAGGCCATCGTCGCCCTGCTCGCCTTGATCGGCCTGTGGTTGTGGCAGGCCGGCGTGCGTCACGGCCCGGTGCAAATGCCAGCCCCAGCGGGTCGCCGCCAACTGCTGGAGCATCTGCGTGCGAGCGCCGACTTCCTCCTGCGCCACAACGGCCAGCAGGCGCTGCTGCAAGCCTTGCAGCAAGACATCCTGCGCCGCGCCCGCCGCCGCCATCCCGGTTTCGATCAATTGAATGTGGCCGAGCAATGGCTGGCGTTATCGCGCCTGACCCGGCAACCCACCCGGGCGATCAGCCAGGCCCTGAGCCCACGTCCGAACCAGCGTTTGTCCAGCGCCGAATTCAGCCGTCAGGTCGCTCATCTGCAAACCTTGAGGAACGCGTTATGACTGAACAGATCGAGCCCGGCAGCGTGACGCACGCCGCCCAGCAACGCCAGCGCGCCAGCCAGCTGGCGCAGGCAGTGCGCAATGAATTGAACAAGGCGCTGATCGGCCAGGATGCGGTGGTCGACGATGTCCTGACCGCGCTGATCGCCGGCGGCCACGTGCTGCTCGAAGGCGTGCCCGGGCTGGGCAAGACCTTGCTGGTGCGGGCATTGGCGCGATGCTTCGGCGGCGAGTTTGCACGCATCCAGTTCACCCCGGATCTGATGCCCAGCGATGTCACCGGCCATGCCGTCTACGACTTGCAGACCGAGCAGTTCAAGCTGCGCAAAGGACCGCTGTTCACCAACCTGCTGCTGGCCGACGAGATCAACCGCGCCCCGGCAAAAACCCAGGCGGCATTGCTCGAAGCCATGCAGGAGCGCCAGGTGACGCTCGAGGGTCGCGCCTTGCCCATCGCGCAACCGTTCATGGTTTTGGCGACGCAGAACCCGATCGAACAGGAAGGCACCTATCCGCTGCCGGAAGCCGAGCTCGACCGTTTCATGCTCAAGGTGCGCATGGATTATCCCGACGCCGATCAGGAGCTGAACATGGTCCGTCAGGTCTGTCGTTCGACCCGCGCCGACATGCTCGATGTGCAACCGCTGCGCACAGTGTTGCAAGCCAAAGACGTGCAGGCGTTGCAGCGTATTGCCAGCGATCTGCCGCTGGACGATCAGGTCCTTGATTACGCCGTGCGCCTGGCGCGCAGCACGCGGACCTGGCCGGGCCTGACCCTCGGCGCCGGACCGCGCGCCTCGATTGCACTGGTTCGCTGTGCCCGGGCCAGGGCGCTGTTGCGCGGCGGCGAGTTCGTGATTCCGGATGACATCAAAGGCTGCGCGCTGGCGGTGCTGCGCCATCGCGTGCGCATCGCACCGGAGCTGGACATCGAAGGCCTGCAGGTCGATCAGGTGCTCGCGCAATTGCTCGATCAAGTGCCGGCGCCGCGCCTGTGAAACCCTCACGGCTGCTGCTGATCTGGCTGGCGTTGCTGCTGGTCGTCAGCATCGTGCTCGGCGCCTTTCAGGCACTTGGCAGAGAGCTCCCTTCGAGCCTGATTTCGATCAACTGGGGGTTGCTCCTGGCGCTGTTGGCCTTGGCGGTTATCGACGCCGTACGCCTCAGACGCCTGCCCTCGCCGCGCATCAAACGAAAGATGCCCGGCAGCCTGGCGCTCGGGCGCTGGGGAGAGGTGAAGCTGGAGGTCGCCCATGAGTTTGCCGAGCCACTGAACATCAATCTCTTCGACCACGTACCCGACGGCCTCGCGTTTGAATATCTGCCAACAGTCGTCGAGCTTCAACCCGGCCATGTCAGTCAGCTCACCTACCGTCTGCGACCTCTCGAACGCGGGCATTTCTGCTTCGAACAGTGCGAAGTCAACCTGCCCAGCCCCTTGGGATTATGGTCCGGCAAACGCCTGCTCAGCGTCCGCGACGAGACCCGTGTCTACCCGGACTTCGCCCGGCTTTACGGCGGTGAGTTGCGCGCCGTCGACAACTGGCTCAGCCAGCTCGGCATACGTCAGCGACAACGTCGCGGTCAGGGTCAGGAATTCCATCAGTTGCGCGAATTTCGCGAGGGCGACAGCCTGCGCCAGATCGACTGGAAAGCCACCGCCCGCCAGCGCACACCGATTGCCCGCGAGTACGAAGACGAACGCGATCAACAGATCATCTTCCTGCTCGATTGCGGCCGGCAGATGCGCAGTCACGATGGTGAGCTGTCGCACTTCGATCACGCGCTCAATGCCTGCCTGCTGCTCAGTTATGTGGCGTTGCGCCAAGGGGATGCGGTGGGCATGAGTACCTTTGCCGGTGATGAGCCGCGCCATGTCGCGCCTGTCAAAGGCAGCGGCCAACTGAACGTCCTGCTCAACGCTGTTTATGACCTCGGGAGCACCCAGATCCCTGCTGATTGCCAGGCTGCGGCCAACCAGTTGTTGGCCCGCCAAAAGCGCCGGGCGCTGGTAGTGCTGGTGACCAATCTGCGCGATGAAGATGATCAAGTGCTGGGCGCGGTCAGACGGTTGAGCGCGCAACATCGGGTGCTGGTGGCGAGCCTGCGCGAGGAAGCGCTGGATACGTTACGCCAGACGCCAGTGCAAACACTGCCCGAAGCATTAGCCTACTGCGGAACGGTGAACTATTTGAATGAACGGGTAGAACTCCATGAGCAGTTGAATGCTCAGGGAGTTGTCGTGATGGATGTTCGGCCCGCGGAGTTGGGAGCCGCGTTGGTGAGCCGCTATCTTGACTGGAAAAAATCCGCCACGATCTAGCGCGACCGCACGCTCAGATTACGACCAGAGTCAATGACATCTGGGTTGTTCCCACAGGGTTTTTCACGCTTGCACTGACAACAACCGAGCCAGTTTCAACAGGTTCGAAGACGATCTTCGACCATCCTTTATCATCGCTGACAGTCCCTCTCAGCGGAACATCATCAACGGTCCAGAGCACGCTCATATCGACCACTGGCTCGGTCAGGTTTTTAACGACCTGCACTGCGATCGTCACAGGCTTGCCTACTTGGCCGATGAGGGGCACTGCATAAATAGAACGCAGGATAACGCTGGGTCGGGCAACCACGTTGATCTTTCCTAGCGAAACCGTGTCCGGATTCAGCGAAGCCACGAGATCAAATTCCCCGACCTCAGTCGCGATGAATTTTACCGGAGCGACTCCTTGCTCGTCGGAAACCGACGAAGGCAGTGATTTGCCGGCGAATTGCCAATTGACTGGCACGTCTCCTACGGGAATTCCTTGCGGTTGTTTTTTCACAACTGCCCAAGCGGTTACTTCTTCTGCACGATAAATTATTGTCCTGTCGCAACTGAGCGATTCAATCACCGGCACTTGCCCGGTATAGGTCAATACAGCCATATCCCAACCGGCCAGCCCGCCTTCAACGGTCGCTGACAGAACGCCGTCACTCAAACCCATGAAAGTCCAGTCGGCAATTCCCTCGTCATCGGTTACCGAGCTCACTACGTGCCCGCCAAACTCCCACGTCACGAGCACTCCGGCCAAGGGCTGTGCGGTCAACGTAGACACCACTCTGGCTTTCGCATGCACCCGGGGTTCGTCGGCAGACTGCCGGGTGTCGGACGGTTCATAAAGTTCTGCGATCTGCCTCGGTTGGGCGAGGACAAGATCCGTTGCAATCGAAGCCGAATTACCAGCATCGCCAACTGTTGCGATGACCTGACTTGAACCTGGCGTTGTGGGAACAAAGCGTACTGTTGCCCTCCCGTAAAAGTCGGTCTCGGCGTTCAAAACGCCAAGGTCAGTGTGCGTAAATGTCACCAGCACCCCTGCCATGGGTTTTGCGCTGATGGACGAGACGACCTGGATCGTCTGTTCAAAGACATCTCCCCAAAGCAGCTGCGAACCGGCATTGCTGGCCGTCAAGCCGATTTTCATCACCCGCGAACCTGCACCCTGCGACATCGCGTTGGTCGGCGACAGCCGTGCCAGCCGTTCGGCGCAAAGTCGCAAGGCGAAACTGCCGTCCGTGGAATCTCCCGCGCGCAACCCGAACCTTGCCATTCCATTCCTGACAACCTGCGCCACGCCCAGCTCTGGCTCATAGCTATTGCCCAGTACCGCAGGCGCAGTGCCGATATGCCCCATACGTACGGTCTGCCCGTTAAATTCTTCCGGGAAAAACGCCACGATACTGTGCCTGCCTTTGCGACGGGGGAAACCGGTGGTGTCACCCCAGACCTGACTGGTCTGACCATCGAAACTGACGTTGACTCGAGGCCAGAGATCTTCTGCCAACGGTTTGAAGGTGGCGCTTCTCTGCTCTGAGGTATTGTCGTAAAGACTGAGCAAAGTGGCCTGCACCGTATGCATGTCGATGGTCGCGGGAAGCACGGCGAAGCCGCAACTGCCATCGCTGTCCGTGTTGACCACTACGGGGCCTGCGCCCGAGTGCCAGGTGACCGGCACGTCGGCAACTGCCTCTGCGGTAAAACGCGACACCACATTAGCCCATGTCCAGGCCTGATCGAGATCGACTACCGGATCCACCGGTGACTCGAGTATGAAATTGAAACTCAAGGCGTTATGTCCCAATTCCATTGGTGCGACGGGTGCGAGGAATGCCAATTGGGGCAGGTTTGCAGCGAGCGCAAAGTCGCCCGCTTTTGTGCTGCTGCGCAAGTCGAGTTGCCAGAAAGCGCCCTCTGCACCAAGCGCTTGAGATTGCGCCAAGGGCGGACTCACGATCGCATTCAGTTCGTCGGCAGGCGTTCCCGACCACTCCAGCGCTGCTGACAGGCCCACCAGCGGGCTTAGCTCATTGAGACAGACGGTAAACTGATGATCCGCACCGAGGCAGGGATATAGCTTCTGCCCGTCGAGTGCTGCCTTTACCCGATCCAGCCTGACGCCAAGCTCACGGGTCAGATCCGGATTGATGAATCGCCCGCACAACTCGCGATCATCTGCAACGTCATCGGCCCGCAAACGCAACTCAAAGGGGCTGCTGCGACTGTCGGCACCGCTGGAAGACAGGCTCCATGTCAGTCCATCAGCCCCCAGCGGAAAAGAAATGCCCGGATCAGCCGGTTTCAGGCCGATCTGTGGGTCGTTCTCTCGCCAATCAAGGCTGATGCGTTTGATGCCGATCCATGGGCTGCCGGGAACAGGGGTGACCCTGAGAGTGTGCGTATGGCCATGCCGGCACACCAGACCAATGGTCTGCAGATCGACGGCTTCGCCGTCCAGGGTTATTGCGACATGCTCTTTCCAGAGGCTGGTCGCAATTGCCTTCACGATGAATTCCTTCTCGCTCGGCTCGGCTTCTTCGTGAGCCTTGATGGTGGCAATGACGCGATGGTCTCCGGCACTTGCAGGCTGATACTGATGACTGGCCCAACCGCCAGTGCCTGTCAGAGTCATCGGCATGCTCCCATCCGGCTCCTTCCAGAAAACCAACGCGCCCTCTACCGGTTCACCTGTTCCTGATGTCGTCCTGTGCAGCACCTGCACCCACATCCGTGCGCTTTCGTTTTCATCCACCACGCAAATCCTGTCAGGCCCCCGCACCTGACCGGGCATGACCACGTTGCGTGCCAGCGACATCGGTTTGGCAGGCGAGCCTTCCAACAGGTGGCCAGAGGTCAACCGCAAGGAAAATTGGCCATCCTGTTTGTCATCGTTATCCAGACGATAGGCAAGTAATCCATCCGCCCCTATACGAACAGGTATTTCGAGCGGCGGCGAAACAGTAACGCCCAGTTTCTCCGCAGGCTCGCCATTCCATCGCAGCGCCACCTCGGTGCCTCGAAGCACGTCGGGGAACCGGATCTGCAAATGCCAGGTCGTCCCGCGATTGGGGTAGCCCTTCAGTTCCCACGGCTGCTCGTCTCCGGCTTCAGTGATCGTGCGAACCTCCTTCAACGGGTCGGTCGCGAGGACCTTGACCTCAAAGACCTCCGTCACTGCGCCGCTAGCGTAATAGAGACTCTCGACCGAGGCTTCAATACGCACATCACCGGCAGCGCTCGGTTTTTGTTCAAACCAGGCCCAGCCCTCGTGATCGGTCGACGTCGTGGTTTTGACGTCAGTGTCTTTTACCGTCCAGGTGACTGTCCTTCCTTCCTGTGCCTTGTCGGTGTAATGCGAGCCAACGCAGACGCCGACCCTCATGGATTGGTCATACTCCATCACCACGTAATGCGCCGCCTCTTTCAGTTGAATGAACTTCAGGCGGTGGTCACCCAATGAGACCGGAATATCCAGCACGGGTGCATGGAACTCGTTTGATAACTGCAGGTTGAAAAGGTACGGGGGATCGCCGTCAATCTCTGGGCAAACCAGGCTCCAGGAGTCATCCAGCGGTTTATCCTTGCCCCAGTCTGGATCGGCGACAATTGCGCCCTGCGGATTGGCTTTGTTATGCAGGGACGCCCGCGTGCCCCGCCACGCATCATCCTGAGCATGGATGCATTTGAACCGATGCGCTGCCAAACCCAGCGCGCCCAGACAAAGAGGCACGGCACGGCCCAGTGGCAATTGTTGCCCGTCCAGTTCCAGGGTCAACACCTGCGCCGCCGGCAAGTGCAACTGAAGATTGATCCGGGTGATACGCAACGAGGAGAAGTAGTCGCCCTCTTTGTTGACCGGACTGATGGCGTGGACTTTGAGAATGTGGGTGTCCACAAGCGGCAATGTCACATCCACTTGGTACGAGCGCGGTTTGAACAGGCGAGGCAGGCCAGCGCGCTGGCGCAGAAGATCGTCATGCCGATCACGGCGCCCGCCTGGGTGCAAGGGAATTTGCTGGGTAACAGGCAGTCCGGCCACACTCAGCTCCAGCAGGCCCTCCTTCTCGTGGTCCATTTCACAAAGAAAGCTGATGACATACCTGACGTCATCGCTGGCGCTCTTGAACAAGGTGACTTCCTGATAAGCGGAAGAACCGTCGAGAGCAGACAGGATATTCACGCGCTCGCCACCCTCCAGTTGCTCTCCCTTGGTTACGACGTAGCTTGGGTTGACGGGCCCCCTTTTCCACTGCGCGAGGCTCTGAGAGAAGTCACCATTGATGATCAAATTCCGCTCGGCCTGAATGCTGGGATCAAGCATGATGATGGCTCCGTTCGGCATTACGTTGCAGAGCATTCGCTTTGGCTTCTGTCACCAGATTTTCCACCGCCAGGGTAAAGGTCGGTTCACCGGCCCTGGCCGTATAACGGAGGGTGACAATGAGGTCTGTAATGGACGCAAGTACCGCAGACTGCGCCGGTTCGCGACACCACGGAAAATGGATTTCCCAAGAGGAAACGGCCCCGGAACACTCAAAGGCACGAAGCAGACCCGCATCCTGGTCTTCCATGACGCGGCCATCATCGGTAACACCACTGGAAATACCGATTTGCTGTCCCGAGCGCGTATTGAACAGCACATCGGCAGGTGGCGTGGTGCTGTCGGGCTCATGCAGATATTCCACCGCCCGCGGCACTGGCCGAACCACGGTACGACTGCCGATCTGGGTCAACGTGGCCCTGACGTTTTCGTAGGGTCCGAGCAATGCTGGGCAGTCCACTTCAACCGATCGGATCAGCCGGCAGTACTCGCCGGGATGGTCGCGATTGAAGTTCAGCTCACTTACAGAGAAGGCCAGCCTGCCGCCATTCTGCAGTTGTTCAAGCGCCTGCGCCCAGTTGGGGGCAGCAGCCTGAGGCTCGACCGCATCATCGAAGAGCTGCCTCAAGGAAATCGTTTTGATCCGCTCGATGGATCGCTCGAAGCCTTGCAAGTGATTGCGTTGCTCACGCATCAGAAAGCCGATCAACTGCTGGCCAGCGACCAAACCGTGATGCTTCTCGGACCAGGCCTGAGGCAAAGGTGACTGTGAATCGTAATCACCGGTTTGCGCGATGCGCGATGCCTGGGCACTGATGCACAGACTGTAAGTTGCATCATAAGCCTGGTAGTACAACGCCTTGAGTTGTGCCAGCAGCCAGTCGTAAAGCTGACTGTGGGCAGTGCGTTTTTGCAGGAAGTCGTACACGGCCATGGATTGGAGATTGGTTTGCAGGACCAATTGCAGACTGGCCCGGGCGGCATCCACAGCTATCACCTGCGCATTGATCTGCTCATCCAGCGCCTGCAGTTCGGCGAGTGCCAGATTGCGTTGCAAACCCCACTCGCGGCGACGCAGACGATAGCCTTCGGTCACCGCTCTTTTTTCCGCATCTGCCTGTTTGCCCAGGGAGGCAATCTGCAAGCCCTGTGCGATGGCATGCAAAACACCTTCTGGAAAAGCATTGCCGTTGGCCACGCCAAAAACTTTGGGAATGACCGAAATCCCCCCCGCAGCAGCCTGAACGGCGACCGAGCTCTGATTGAGTTCTTTGGCAGCGTGAAGGTCATCCATGACCTTGTATTCTTCTGCCGTGACGTTCTCGTCAAACCAGGCGGCGTATTCATCGGCACGTTGCTTTACGGCTGCGTGACTTTGGCGCAAGGCCGCCAGCGTCGCATTCATCTGAGCCAGGGATTTTTCCTGGATGGCTTTCGTCCACTCGGCTTGTTCCACCAGATGCCGTTGCTGCAGCTCTACCTGTTGTGCCGTGTCGCGCTGTTCCATGAAGCGCAGCATCTCACTGCCGAGACTCTGCAGCTCTTGCGCAGAACGCAATGCAAATTCGCTGGTGACTCGCCAGCTATAGCCGTTGATCACTGGCCGCCCCCCCATGCGCTGTGGCCCGGCGCTGCTTCCGGCAGCGAGATTGAGCAACAGTTGCGCAGGATCACCCGGCGGCTCATACACCGGCAGTTCGAGCGGTTTGCCGTCAATGGTCAACCAATGACGCAAGTTGTACAGGCGTTGCCCAAGCAACTGGAACAGCGTCAGCAAGCGCTCGTTGGTCGGCAGTTTGAATGGTGAGGTCGCCAGCAGACCCATCACGGGTGCGAAATCAGCCGAAGGCGGCACGTCTGCAAGGGAATACACATGCGTTCTCTCGAACGCTTCCAGCGTCGGGCGCGCGCCGCTCTTGTCAATCAGCGCGCCGAGCGTTTGTGTCTGCCAGTCGGTCACTGAGCGCGACGATGGCGGGTCGCCCATCAAGTTCTGGGCCTGCACGTAACACTCCTTGGCCAGCACCAAACTGTCCCGAGTCTGTTGGCGGTAATACCAGTCCCCTTCCTCGACCAGATTCTTGACGTACTCCATGAAGGTCAGGATCTGAAAATGCTTTGGCGCCGCGTAACTGATGGCGTACGGATCATCTTCCACCAGGCACTCAGCGCCGGCATGACCGGGACTCACCAGCGGCCGGCAGCGCCAATAGTACGGTTTGTCGCTTGGCTGCCCGGGATCTGAAAGCTGCTCAATGGCTTGCGGATCAAAAATCCTGCGCCACCAGACCTCCGCCTCACGATACCGATTTTCGTCGCGAAAGCGGATCGCCACCAAGTGAATGAGATGGAAGAACAGTTCCCAGAAATACAGACCATTGGCACCATTGAAGGCACCGTTAGGCTCACTGACCGGCCCGGCTTCAGAGGTCGGTTCAGGCAGAAACTGTGTCGTCCAGTCGAGCACAGCATCCACGGAAACGTTGGCGAGGCCCACAAGATGCGGACCAAACAGCGAATTGAGGCGTATCCGTGCCAATGTTCCCGGCTTGTTGAAGGCAAGAAACTGTGCCGCGTCATATCGATTCTTTTCCAGCACCGCAGGGTCGAAACCCACGATGGCGGTCATTGTCAGCACGAAATTTTTACGGCCGTAGGTTGCAGAGGCAGTAGTGGCGCCGAACGAGAAGGTCATGGGACTGACGAAGCCCCCCGAGCCACGCTTGTAGATCAGCCAGTCGCTAGCCCATCCGCCAGCTATTGGATGCTCGCCTGTAGTTTGCTTCGGATCCTCTGCTGCGGGAGTGCTGAGCAGCGTCAGATCGAAAACGGCGCAGCCATCCAGCCCTGCGCCATTGGCTTTGCAAATCCCCCTGACAGCCAGGATGTCTCCTGTGGAGTGCGTCAGTACAAACGCATCCAGTTCATAGAAATCAGTCAATGTCCCGGGCGTCGGGATCGTCGTGACAATTTTGGGCCGGGTTTGCTCAGTCAACGAATGCTGGACCGTCAGAACGCTGTCGAAACGCTGCTCCAGCATTATCAGCCAACCGTCTTCATAGGTCGGAACATAGCGAAACAGCGCATCGCGCACCACCGGCGTCTGCGCTACAACCCCGTTGAAAAACAGCACGCCGAGAACGCCATTGGGCTGACTTGGGGTAACCCGGACCGTGGCAATCAAACGGCTGCCGGCGGCCGGAGGGTCGTCTGGATCTACAATGCTTTGCAGATTTGTTGCAGGCGACCAGTCTCCATTCTGCGACTTGAAGGCTATGTTGATGTTTACCTTGTACGGAACATAGCCATCCTTGCCTTTGTCCCCGAGTTTGTCCGAAAGCTCAGCCCAGATCAGACACGGCCGACCGTTCCAGAACACCGGCCGCATATCCAACACGGTTCCGGTCGCCCCCACATCGACCATCTCCCACTCGTTCCATGCCGCAGGGTTGACGTCGGTGCAGGTCGGCGTCAATTCGATCCGCGCTTCGCGCCAAAAGTATCGATAAGGCGCAACGCGCTCGCGGCCGACAAAGAAATAGCGTCCGTCCACCGCGGTAGTTCCATGCAGGAAAGCACTGATGACTTCCAGGTTGCAGACTTCTTCAAAGGACTTCAGGTAATTGCGCAAAGCGATCAATACCGAATCGCTGCTCAGCCGCGTCTGATTCAGATCCGTTATCAGCGTCTGGAACAAACGAGTCGTGCGTGGCCGTGCGAACGGCGTCATGAAGTTTTCCGGCTGGACGAGGAGCGACATCGAGGCCGACCAGCCCGAATAATTGCTTAGCAGTTTCCAGCGTTTCAGATCTTCTTCGGGAAATTCTGTTTTCGAATAACCCGGCTCAAGCTTGCGGTAGGCGGCGTTGATGAATTTCTGCGCGCAACTGATCGCCTCGGCACCCAGGGCACCAGGTACTTTCTGCGTGTCGAGTGAGTCCAGACGCAACAATTCATTCAGGTGCTCAGCGTTTCTTATGATCTTGAACCGACCAACGCTCTCGCCGAAATGGCCCAGGCAATAATCCGTCAACGCAGCGCGACGTTGTTCCAGCAAATCATTGATGATGCTTTGGCTCATGATCTTTACCTTCTGGCGGGGAGATACCCAAACGTCATGCTTCATTCGGAAGCAGGAAGAGGTGCGAACCGAATCACTTCAAAATCCACACTTTTTTCGCTGGTTTCCGAAAGCACCCTGCAAATGAATGTGCCTCCGGTGGGACTTGAGACGACTGCTCGGGCAACGCCTTGCTGAGTGGTCTGCCCCTGCTGGGGCTGAATCACCGCCTCAACGGCCAGTAAAGGCTCGTCACCGATGGCTGTTGCGGACCAACTCACCCAGCGGTTTTTGCCCAGATTGCCGAAGCGATCCATGAGAACCGCGGTCAACTCGACCGCTTGCCGTTCTGGAACCACGCTCGTGGGCACTCTGGACATGAAGGCTGAGGGGAAATCCAAGAGCAGACCGTCGTCGGTCAACTGGATGAGCGGCCCCTCCTGCGGCGTGATCAATGGCACCCAGAACAGGGGACGCTCAGCCCCCATGACCTTCCCGGGCTTGTATGTTGCCGTGGCAATACCCGTTGGCTGGGTTTTGCCGATGACCAGCGTGCCGAGACTGGCCTGTCCGCGAATGACCACACCGCTGAGCGGTTTGCCATCCTGGTCAGTCAGCTTGATAGTGAAAATGATCTGGCCTGGACTACCGGCAATCACCTCGGTGTTATCCACCTCGATCTGCATGTTGATGAGCGGCGCGCGAAGCTCTGTGGATGGGCGAACTGCAGGCGCCGTTTCCGACAGGCTCAATGAGGCATGCTCGGCAGCGCTTTTGTAAAAAGCCTTGTCGACGGCCTCGGGCAGCGTCCCGAGCAGAAAAATGGTCAGCGCATCCATATTGGTATGGGCAGCGAGTTCGAGCACCCGAACCAATAAGTCGAGCTGCTTGAGGTTCTTCAAGAGTCCATACTGCGGGTCGATCCGACCGATGCACTCGTGCACCTCCTGCTCGCTCCAGTCGAAGAACCGTGCCAGCCAGACTTCCGATGCCTGCTGTGCCAGGCGCAGCGCATCGGTGGATAAATCCTTCGGATCACCCCATTCCCTGATCTGCCTCAGGTACTCAAGCATCTCGGTATGAGGCTGCTCGCTGATCTTCAAGGCATGAGTCAGAACCGTCAGGTAATACAGGGTAGCGATGCTAAAGGCATGGGGCTGATCCTGCTCCCACCAATCGTTGAGCCCGTAATCGAGAAGCGCATCCAGTGTTTCGAGGCTGATGTCGAGTTCGGCCACGACAGCGCTGCGCCGACGCATGTCAGCCAGCAATGAAAACAAAGGATCAAGAGATTCCTCCGTCAGGCCGCGTGACAGTGCCCAGTCGTCTCCCGCATGCTCGACAATTCTGACCAACAGCTCATAAACGCTCGAATCTGCCCAGTTCAAAACCCTCAGCGCCCGCTCTGCATCGAGCCCGGTATAAACAGCCAGACATTCACGAGCGACCGAAAGCTGAGCGGCACGCGCCTGCAGCAGAACCGTGAGCATGAGCTCGACAATGGGAGTACGCACGCTGATGTCATCTTCATCCAGCCCCTCCCTGACCGCTTTGTCGAGTTCCACCCTGGCGAAGCCAACGTATTGGTCATCGGTTCCGTCTCGAGATTTCACCAGGCCCAGAGGGTCGGTTAACGAAGACAGCAGATCCGTCCAGTTGCGGCCTACCAGCGCGGGCACGCCGGCGGTCAGGAAACCGGTATGAGTCAACAATGCCTCGCCGAGCAAATTGCGGACCTGCTCGAACAAACGCAGTTCAGGCTCGTCCGCCACATTGGACACCTGAGGATCCGCCACCTGCTGCAGCATCCACAGCACCGGAAAATCGCGCGTTCCACACCAGTACCGGCATGCAGCCAATGCCGAAATGAGGTTCAGTACATCGGGCACAGTGTCACCGGCCGCGGTTTCTCCTTTGATCACCGGAACGCCCGCCAGACCGTCAGCCCAGGCCTCCCGGCCAAGCAACATGAGCATCAACAGCCCCTCGACAGGCGTCATGCTCAACAGGCGTGGTAATTTCACCAGTCGGTAAAACGCCGACAGAATCTCCGGGCTGCGCACGAGCGTGTCGGTTCGGCCATGGGCACGGGCAATCGCCAGCGCCAGGTACTGGTATGTCTGCAGGTCGATTTCCAGCGCGCTGCAGATTCGGCTGACGGTAAGTTCCGGCACACCTTGGCGCGGCAGCAATGGAAACTCGCCGTTATCAAGCAGCAACGGATCGCGGTAGTCGCCCTCGACGTTATTGAAGATCTGATCAAATTGTGAAGGTGCCTGCCCGCGCCCATAGATCGAGAGCTTGTCGATGAACACCGCGAAATCCGCAGCCTTGCAGTCGAAGCCTTCACGCAGGGTCTGGAACAGCCCCAACGCATGCACGGTATGGTCGGTCAGCCGGATGGCGGGTTTCTCGGGTTTGTCAGGGGCATCCGGGATGCCGGCCCACTCGGCATTGAAAGCGGCCACCAGCAGCGAGTCCACCTCCTCGGGTGGCAGCTTCAGCCATAGATCCAGGCGCCGCTTGCGGTTCATCCGGTCGTATCGCCCCGGGACCATGGGGGATTCGCTCAAACGGTGCAGAAGATTTTCGTAATTGACACTGACGGCGGGTGATTCGCCGCCGTTGATGTACACCGAACCGGAACGCTCGCTTTCCTGATCGTCGGTCGGCACATAGATTTTCACGTTAGCCGACCGTGTTGGTGCATAACGACGAATCGACAGAAAAGCCTCCACTCCTTCGGCATCCAGTCTGGTGCGCTGAGCGAAAAAGGCGACTTGATTGAGGTTCTGCCAGTCCAACCCGGTTGTACCGTAATTCCTTAAGTAGAATGCCTCTCTGATGTCTGTGTCGACGTCGTCGGGAATGAGGTCCTCGATCAACAATTCTCGCTGGAACGGCCCCAGCCGCGAGGCATGAGCCAGCGCACGGCCGGCATCGTCATCCCAAGCGAGCGGAAGCAGAAAGTTGGGGTATTCGATATCTGTCCAGCGGGCAAAATGGCCCACTGAAAGACCGCGATCAGCAACCAGCGCATTGATGGTCGCCCAGTGTTTGAAATACGGCAGACCATTGGGGTAGCGCCGCTGGATCAAGGCGTCTTCCAGCTCCAACTCTGTTTTGTCGATAAACCTTTCCAGCACCTTGATGATAATGTTGACAGCAGAAACCGTCTGGTGCATCGCGTTGTGGTCGATGGCTAATTCCTTGATATCGGCACGACGCGTATGGATTGGAATCTTGCCAATGGCCTCATCCGGATTACCATATGCTTCGACGTTGTCCTCGACCCACCTCCACAGTTCTACCAGATAAGCGACTACGCCCGTGGCATCTTCAAGCGCGCCAACGGGTGCGTACTGGTCATATGCCGGGCTGAACAAAAGCTCGTAATTGGGCCCGGTATTGAACCCCCCCGCCGCGTAAAGTGCCGGTCGAGCCTGGGCGGTCAATGACTGCTCGATAAACTGCCGGCGCAGATAAATGGCCAGAGCATTGGCCCGACGCAGAAACCTCCTCGCCTCCTCGATGCTGATTCCAAAGTCTCTGACCAGTCCCACGGGCCCCTTTTCCACCAAGGGAAAAATCGAGCCGCCGCTTTCCAGCCAGTTTCTCAGACCGGCGAGATTTTCCTGGCTCTGCTGCTCGCCGAAGACCTGCTCGAACAACTCCAGGCTGGGGCGTTTCGCGGTATTTTTCATGGCCATGCTGTCAGTCCTTGAACAGGTGATGTGGCGCTGGCGAGCAACCTCACCGGCACCGGCTGATACGCCCATTCAATGCTCCAGCACAGCAACGGTCTACTGTCATAAATGACAGGTTTTATGACCGTTTATCGGAACTACCTGTGAGAATGGTCAGGCGACTCGGCCGGCACATCAAAACGCCCGCTTTCTGCATCGTCTGATATCGGCGTCCCTGTGCTGGACGTTTGCCGGAAACGGCACCATTGGGCGCCGTTGGGCAGCGGCTCCGCCGGCGTAGCTGTCCAGCCGGCGTCAGTGACCGCAACGGGGCCGGCAAGCACGACATCCGGGTTGTACCAGCTCATCAGCATTCCCGTGCCCGGTCTGCCCGAGCCCGTGAAGGCCGCCACCGGAGAAACCCAAGAACCTGGCCTTGGGTATGTGAATTGCGGGACGAAAAGCCTCACCTGACTCTCCCACTCGCTGGGAGCCGAATGAAACTCCCCCCTGGAGGCCACAACGCTCAATGTCACCGTCCCATCGGGTAGCTCCAGCGTTGCCGGGATTGACCAGCTCGCGTCGTCAAGCACCGGGGCCGTGCCCAATACGTATTCCCCGCGTTTGAGCGTGATCACGTCACCAGCAACACCGAACCCGGACACTGTCACCGTCGCGCCAAGGAATTCTTCGGGAGTCGGTGATTCGGGCGTCACCGCGACGGGTACGACTCGACATGGCACATCAAGGCTGGGTTTTGACGTTTTGCCCTCGAAGGTCTGAGTTGCCCAAAGGATTTCGTCTCCGACCTCCAATGCAACCCTGGCCTCCCAGGCACCGTCCGCACCGACCTGGATATCGCGCAACAACGGCTCAGCGAGCCCGCGGCGCCAAACGGTAACCAACCCCTCTGGCCGCCCCGTACCCGAGAGGATTGCCCTGCGCGTCAGATCGCCTCCGGGAAGCGGCAGCACGAACTCTGGCGGCATGACCACGACGTCGAACTCGCGCACCTCACTGTCCTCCGATGCCCGGTCGCTGAGGGTCTGCTGCGCGGTGATGAACCATGTCTTGATGGCAAGTCCGGTGAGCGACACCGACCACGGGCCGTCCTGCCCGAGAATCACGGGCTCACCCAAGCGCTTGCCTTCCTGCGCGTCCCAAAGCTGCATCGAAGCGCCTGCCATGCCGAAGTCACCGGTCACCGTCAGATCGCTGTCGGTTTCCTGTCCGGGCAGCGGCGTTCTGATCGCGGGTTTGAGCCGTTCCCTGTAGACCGTGAAGCTTGTGGAGGCAGGCTCTGAAGTCTGACCGTTCAGCGTCTGAGTCGCCTGAACGGCGTAAGCCACACCTTCAGTAAAAAAGAGGTCGCGCTGAAAGCGCCAGGTTTCTCCAGATACATCTGCCTCAAAAAAGCGCTCGTCATCACTGAACTTGAGGAGGACGCTCGCTGTGCTGTGGCAACTTCCCGTGAATTCGGGTGAAAGCGAGTCTTGGTCGAACGGATGTATTTCAGGCTTTCGCGGCCGGATGGTGACTTTAAACGTCACCCAGGTGGGGGATGCATGTACATCCTTGAACTGCCTGATACAAACCTCACGATCGCGCACCGGGCCCCATTCGTCGATTGTTCGGGTAGACCACTGACCCGAAGCGGGCACAAGTGCAGGTTCAGCCGCGACCGTGTCATCAGGGTTAAGCAGCCTCACCGTTGCGCCGGGATAGCCCATCCCGGAAATGGTCGGCTGATAATCCTGGTCATGTTCTATTGCCGTCGGATTCGGCAATTGCAGCGCAATCGTTATTCGCGCAGGCTCAGACTCGATCCACCCGGTAGGGACATCACGGATTTTTTGCACAACGTCCAGAATGACAGTCTCAAGCGGCCAGTCATTCACCTGTGTTTGAAATCTCCCCCCTATGACCTCTGCAGGCGCTGGAGCTTTGGCTTCAGGCGGACTGACAACCTTGAACTCGACCGTAGCGTCATCAATACCCTCGCCCGACAACGTTACAACGGTACCCTCTACTACTACATCGACTTCCCCCAGCCTCGGCGGGCGGATTCTGAAATAACGAGCCACACTGGATGAAGATGGGGGGCTGCCGTCGAATTCCTGCCTGGCGACCAACGAGTGACGACCGGGGGAGAGCTCTAACTCGACCTTCCAGCTACCTGCCATATCGGTGATGATCGACGATCCGAGGACCGGACCGGTTTCCAGATCGGGATATATGGAAATCTTCGCCCCGACCGCGCCCTGATCGCCTTCCAGAGTAAATTTCTGATTCTGGAGCGTGGCCTCCAACGGTTTTGTAATGCGAGGAGTACCCATCGAGACAAACGTGCGCTCCACAGGAGCATGGGAGCCACCAAACCCGTCATGAGAAGCCTCGATGGTCAGCGAGGCAGCTGGCGGGGGGATGATGCTCACTTCCCAGTACCCATATATACCGGCTACAGAAGTACCCAACGTTTGGCCTGTTGCAACATTCTTTACCGTAACCGTCGAGCCCGTTATGGCTTGACCTCTCAATGGAAAAGGCTGAGCCGGCGGTACGAACGCGCCTGCAGCAGGAGATGTAAATGAGGTCCCGCAATTCTTCTGCCAAATAATGGCTACCGATACACTCTGCAAAGGGTCGCGGATTCTTGCCGCTATGGTCAGATTCGGATAGGGCAGACTCTCAAGATCATCTTCTACATACCAATACCCGTTACCGTCTCGAGGTGGATAAAGTGTCCGGTTAACCTGCACCACCACCTCTTCAGAAGGATTCTGCGGAACAGCTCTGCCTCGCACGATTACCTTGCTGCCCAGCAAAGCGTTTGGAGGAGGGAAATCGATCTGAAGTATCTGCGCCTTTTCTTCATTCAGTTGCGGGGAGGACGCGCTTTCGGTCTGCGGATCGACATTCTTGTCAAAGTCTTCCATCTAGCTTTCCTCGACGGGTCAAGAGCTGCTGCAAGCGGTAGGCGGAGCCTGAGTGTTTAATACCCGCTCGTGCCTCGGCCGCCACCTGTCAACTCTGACAGTCCCGACCAGCGGTAACTATTCCCACGCCGCAACATGCTGACGTCCTTCAGCCGTTAACACGCGGCTACATCAGGTTGCGCCGTTGCCTACACATCACTCAGAATCCGCCGGCTTGTGCGCTTTGAAGCTGCCCCGTAACGTGATCCGTGCCGCTGCCAATCAGTGGTCGGGTTTAGTCGCCCGGTAGGCATATGAAGGTGCATAAGCGTCATCCGGTCGGGTAATCCCTATCCCCGCACTTGATGGTGGCTGTGCGCAGGGCGCCTTCGGGCGCGCCGGTAATTCGTATGCCTCCCGGTCGACTAACCTGCGTTCAGCCGCCACCCTTTTCGTCTAGTCGCGAACAGGTATTGGCCCTCATCGAGGCAATACGACAATGATCAAACCAACACCCAATCCCCCTGAAACCGAAGACTCGACCTCCCCGTACGCTTCCCCCGATTCCACCAGACTCCACGAGGCCGCTGAAAAACCCCTCGATCACTACCTGAAAAAACCCGGCGCTGCGCCGTCGTGCAATTCCGTCGATCGCGGCATGCAGATGTTCATGGTTGCGCCCGACGTCAACCCCGAAGCGATGGCCATTCAAACCTACGAGACCTTTTCTTCGGTCAGCATTCTTCTGCTCGACCTGGCGGACAGCCTCGAGGACAAGCCGCGACATCTGGCGATGGCGATCTATCAGTTGAGCGAGATGGGGTTATTGCTGGCGGAGAAGGCGCTGGATCAGGAGCGGGCGATCGCGGTGGGCTGATTCTGCAGAGAGAGGGTGCATGAACCGGGCCCTTCGCGAGCAGGCTCGCTCCCACACTTTGACCTCGTTCCTTCAGTTGGAACGCCATTCAAAGTGGGAGCGAGCCTGCTCGCGAAGCTTGCAGATATCGAATCAGGCAGAAGCGGGCAACGGCTGAAAACTGAAGTACTGCTTCAGCGCCAGCACCAGCTCGCCGAACTCCGCCGGCGCACGCCGCAGGATGAAACCAGCGTCGTAATGCAGCGGTGTGGCGTCTTCATGGCACCACACGCAGCAGGCGCTGAAATCGATGACTTGCTGGCTGCCATCGCGGGCGGGGACTTTGAGGCGTAACTGAAAATCCACCCCGATCATCATCGGCAACTGGCTGATCAGCATCAGCCCGTCCGCAGACACGTTGCCGAGAAAGCCGACGGGTTTGTCGGTGATGCTATTGAACACTCTGAGGTAATACGGCAACTGGTGCCGTTCGATCCGGCGGTCGGTAAACATGATGTGCTGTACGCCATGCAGGGCTCCGCCAGGGAGCCGCACCTGTGCTTCGGAACGAGCCTGTAGGCAGGCCCGCTCTCCCCGCTTCCGGTGTGACGGTCGCGACAATCGCCGTCACTTTTACCACTGCCAGTCGCAGGTGTTGCGCCACCATCGAGACAAGCCTCGCAAGCGGTTTCCTTGACTATAGCGGAGCTTGTACAGACGGCCAGATTTTGTACGACAGTACCGTCAGAAGCGTGTCGGCCGCACCACCGCAGCGGCGCTGCGTGTCGGGTAATGGCCTAGGCTCTGCAAGGTTTCCAGACGTGCGCGGGCGCGGTAGGCGTATTCGCTGTTGGGGTACGAAGCGATGATGAACTGGTAGGTCTGCACCGCGTCGATGTACAGCTTCTGCCGTTCCAGGCACTGGCCGCGCATCATTGACACTTCCGGCCACACGTACGGGCGGGCGCGGCTGGCGCGTTCGACCTTGGACAGTTCAAGCATGACCTGCTCGCAATTGCCACGTTCATAGGCGCTGTAGGCGTTGTTCAAATGATGGTTCATCGACCAACGGGTGCAGCCCGTCGCGGCGAGGACGCTGAGGGCAAGGGCGGCAATGGGCAACAATCGCATGGGGGTTCTCCTGTCTTGTGCTCTGTATCGACCCCTGGTCGAAAATCTTCAGGCGCGTTTGTCCCGAAGTTGCCACGTTCAATAAAGAAAACGATAAGTAGTGCATTCGAACAATGACTACACCCTTCGAGCATAGTAGCCTCTGCCTGCGCTTGAACTCAGGAGTCTTTGCATGTCCGTCCGTCGTACCAAAATCGTCGCTACCCTTGGCCCGGCCAGTAACTCGCCGGAAGTTCTCGAACAGCTGATTCTGGCTGGTCTGGACGTTGCCCGTCTGAACTTCTCCCACGGCACCCCCGACGAGCACAAGGCTCGCGCGAAGCTGGTGCGTGACCTCGCTGCCAAGCACGGCCGCTTCGTCGCCCTGCTCGGCGACCTGCAAGGCCCGAAAATCCGTATCGCCAAATTCGCCAACAAGAAGATCGAGCTGAAGATCGGTGACAAGTTCACCTTCTCCACCAGCCATCCGTTGACCGAAGGCAACCAGCAAGTGGTCGGCATCGACTACCCGGATCTGGTCAAGGACTGCGGCGTGGGCGACGAGCTGCTGCTCGACGACGGCCGCGTGGTGATGCGCGTTGAAACCGCCACTGCCACCGAGTTGCATTGCGTGGTGACCATCGGCGGCCCGCTGTCCGACCACAAAGGCATCAACCGTCGCGGTGGTGGTCTGACTGCCCCGGCCCTGACTGAAAAAGACAAGGCCGACATCAAGCTCGCCGCCGAAATGGAAGTCGACTACCTCGCAGTGTCCTTCCCGCGTGACGCCGCCGACATGGAATACGCCCGTCAACTGCGTGACGAGGCCGGCGGCACAGCCTGGCTGGTGGCGAAGATCGAACGCGCCGAAGCCGTGGCCGACGACGAAACCCTCGATGGCCTGATCAAGGCTTCCGACGCAGTGATGGTTGCCCGTGGCGACCTCGGTGTGGAAATCGGCGATGCCGAGCTGGTGGGCATTCAGAAGAAAATCATCCTGCACGCACGCCGCCACAACAAAGCGGTGATCGTGGCGACGCAGATGATGGAGTCGATGATCCAGAACCCGATGCCGACCCGCGCCGAAGTGTCCGACGTGGCCAACGCCGTGCTCGACTACACCGACGCCGTGATGCTCTCGGCAGAATCCGCCGCTGGTCTCTACCCGCTGGAAGCCGTGCAGGCGATGGCGCGCATCTGCGTCGGCGCCGAGAAACACCCGACCGGCAAGACCTCCAGCCACCGCATCGGCAAGGAATTCAGCCGCTGCGACGAAAGCATCGCGCTGGCGACCATGTACACCGCCAACCACTTCCCGGGCGTCAAAGCGATCATTGCGTTGACTGAAAGCGGCTTCACTCCGCTGATCATGTCGCGTATCCGCTCCTCGGTGCCGATCTACGCGTTCACCCCGCACCGCGAAGCCCAGGCCCGCGCGGCGATGTTCCGTGGCGTCTACACCATCCCGTTCGACCCGGCCTCGCTGGAACCGCACGAAGTCAGCCAGAAAGCCATCGACGAACTGACCAAGCGCGGCGTTGTGGAAAAAGGCGACTGGGTCATCCTGACCAAGGGCGACAGCTACCACACCACTGGCGGCACCAACGGCATGAAGATTCTGCATGTCGGTGATCCGCAGGTCTGAGTGACCGGCCGCTGAAACGCAAAAGCCCCGCCATGTGAATGGCGGGGCTTTTTGTTGTCTGCATGTCGCTGAAAACCAGTTTTCACAGAACGTCAACTGTCAGTTCTGTCAGTTGTTGCAAGAGCCATTCTTGACTAGCGTGCTACTTCACCACCCGACCACTCATGACTGGACACGAGTCGTGATCAAGGAGGATTGAAGATGGACGTTGCGGCAAACATCTCGCCAGGTAAATTCGACCCAACGTTTGGCAATCAGGGCGTTGCCACTCCGAAAAAACCTCCCGATTTTTCCGGAAACCTTGTCCTGCGGGGGGTGATGGTCGACAAATCAGGGCGCACCTATATCGCGGGAAGCGTAGGCCAATCGAACGGTGATGCCTACTACTTGATCAGACTGGATAGCAATGGCGTACACGACACTCAATTTGGCCAGAGTGGCTACGTAACCGGTCAATTTGAGGACGGAGAAGGATCGCATTCCTTCGCTAACGAAATAGTGGAACAGGCCGACGGCAAACTGCTGCTCATCGGCAGTTTCTTTCAGGCTAACCTCAAGCGTGCCATAGGAGTCGTGCGTCTCGACATCGCTGGCAACCTTGATCCGGCATTCAACGAAACCGGCAAAGTCGCTGTGTACCTCACGGATGACGACACGGCAGATCAGAAGCACCAGCAACTACCCAACGCAGCGAACTCAAAAACCGGTAGCCAGCGGTCGACCGTTCTGCCTGACGGCAAGATCGTATTGCATACCACCGTAGATCGGGATGGAAACAAAGTGGCGACAGCCGTCATTCGACTCTTGCCTGACGGCACACGGGATATTGAATTCAACGAGGGAGAAATCGCCTATGTTCTCCACCCGAATTTCACTCACACGGAGCTATACGATCTATTGGCAAAACAGGATGGGACCTACGTGCTCGCGGGCTGTGTACGTGGCAATGATCCTTACCGGGCAGTACTCAACCGCTTGACTGCTACCGGGAAAATTGATGACTCGTTCGCCGTTGATGGCTTTGAAGTGATGGATCCGATAGAGAACTCGCTGAGCGTCAATGTCCTGAAAGTTATCGGGCAGACGAATAAGCGGCTGTTATCCGTTGGGTATACCGAGCCTGCACACCATGGCGTATTGATCAGCCGGGAATCCGACGGCAAACCCAACATCCAGTTCAACGCAGGCAAACCACTTCTGAGCAGACTGCAAGGCATTGACACCATATGGCTTGACGCGTCCATCCAGAGCAGCGGACACATACTTGTTGCCGGGCTGAGTCAAGTGTCCTCTGGTTTTAACCATGTTATTGCCAGATTCACCGATGACGGCAAATTGGACACGGATTTTGCGGATGGCAAAGGCTGGCGAGTGTTCGACCTGGAGAGGGGGATCTGGACTGGGGTTGCAATCGGCGAAGGTAAAATGACGTTCCTCGGCCAAAGGCAAGTCGACGGGCAACGGGTTCAATGCGTCGGCCGTGGATTGATCGAGTGACCTGGCGACGAGTTTACCGGCTGCCCCTGATTGAGAGTTTTATGGTCTGGTCAACCCCTTTCGCGAGCAGGCTCGCTCCCAACTTTGAAATGCGTTCCCCCGTGGGAGCGAGCCTGCTCGCGAAGGCGTCTTGACCGTCACCGAAAAAACCTGCTCAACGCCGCCACCGCCTCCGGCGAACGCAGGCGCTGGGTGAACAACGCACCCTCCTCCTCGATCACCTTGCGCAGCAGATCCCGATCCGGCGCTCGCATCAATTGCTTGCTGATGCGCACCGCTTCGGCCGGCAATTCATCAAACCGCAGCGCCATTTCTCGCGCCTTGCTCAACGCCGCTTCACCGCTGTCCAGCGCTTCGGTGGCGATCCCCCACTGCGCAGCCTGTTCGCCGTTAAAGCCTTCCCCAAGCAGCAATAACTCAGCCGCTTTCGCCTGCCCGAGCAAACGCGGCAGGATCAGGCTGGAACCGAATTCGGGACACAATCCGAGGTTGACGAACGGCATGCGCAGCCTGGCGTCGCGGCTGACATAGACCAGATCGCAGTGCAGCAACATCGTCGTGCCGATGCCTACCGCTGCACCAGCGACGGCGGCGATCACTGGTTTGCGGCATTCGAGCAGGTTAAGCATGAAGTGGAACACCGGGCTGTCGAGGTCGCTCGGCGGTTGCTCGATAAAGTCGGCGATGTCGTTGCCGGCGGTGAAGCACTCGGCACTGCCAGTGATCAGCACGGCGTTGATTGCCGGGTCACCGTCGGCCTGTTTCAGTGCTTCGGCGAGGCGGCTGTACATGGCGCGGGTCAGGGCGTTTTTCTTGCCCGGGCGGTTGAGGCGCAGGGTCAGCAAACCGCGTTCGCGTTCCAGCAGGATGGCTTCGGTCATGGCGTGTCTCGCGTCTGAAAATCAGCGCTCAACCACGGCTCACAAACACGTCGGCCAGCAGTTGATTGCGCGGCAATCCGGCCAGGTACAGACGCTTGGCGAAGGCGTCAACATTGGCCGTCGAGCCGCAGACTAAGGCCAGGGTCTGCCGGGAAACAAGGTGCAGTTGCGCCAAAGCGGCGGCCGACTCGGCCGCGGTCCACAGCTCGACACTGAGGTTTTCCCGCTGCGCAGCCAGTGCGGCAAGGGGTTTGGCCAGATAGTGCTCGCGTTCGTCATGGGCCAGGTGAATGACGCGGATGGCGCCTTGGTGATCCTGACGCAAGGCTTCGCGCAGCACACCGAACAACGGACCTAAACCGGTACCGGCGGCCAGCAGCCACAGCGGGCGCGTATGCCAGTCCGGGTCATAGTGCAGAGCACCACCGCGCAGCTCGCCGAGGCGGATCGAGTCGCCGATCTGCAGCTTGCGGGCGGCATCGATGAATTCGCCGGGCTGGCGGCAATCGAGGTGAAACTCGAGGAAGCGGTCTTCTTGCGGCAGGCTCGCCAGCGAGTAAGGGCGGGCGATGTGGCCGATCCACAACACCAGATGCTGGCCGGCGCTGTAGCGCAATGGCCGCTGCGGTGTCAGGCGCAGGCGCAGAACGCTGTCGCTGAGCCAGTCCAGCGCTTCGACCAAGGCCGGCAGACCGTCAGTAATCGGGTCGAAGGTATGCACCTGCAAGTCTTCGACCACTTGGCATTGGCAGGCCAGGCGCCAACCGTCCTGACGTTGCTCGGCACTCAAGGCATCCGGGCGGTTGTCGCTGGGCACACCCTGGATGCATTGCACCAGACAGGCATGGCAACTGCCGGCGCGGCAGCTGTAGGGCACGGCGACGCCGTTGTGGTTGAGGGCATCGAGCAGATTGCTGCCCGCCTCAACCCTCCACTGCCGATCACCGACACGCAATTCAGGCATCGACGTTCTCCCACGCGGCGGCACAGCGATTGCGCCCGTCACGCTTGGCCCGGTACAGCGCCTGATCGGCACGCTGCAACGCCTCATCCAGATCATCGCCAACCGACAGCAGGGTCATGCCCGCCGACAGGCTCAAGTTGCGCACTTGCAGGCCCATCAATTCCACCTCGCTGAAGGCGATGCGCAAACGCTCGCAACACGCGGTCAGGCGTTCGGCATCGCAGTCGGGCACTAGCACCACGAATTCTTCGCCACCATAACGCGCCAGCACGTCACCTTCGCGCAGGCAGGCTTGCGCCACACCGGCAAACGCCTGCAATACCTGATCGCCGGCGGCGTGGCCGTGCAGATCGTTGATGCGTTTGAAGTGGTCCAGATCGATCAGCGCCAGCCCGTGCATTACGTCGCCGTCCAACGCGTTGAGCTCGCGCGAGGCGATGCGCAGAAAATGCCGGCGATTGAACAGCCCGGTCAGTTCGTCGGTGGCCACCAGGTCTTCAAGCTGGCGCATCATCCCGCGCAGGGTGTCCTGATGCGCCTGCAAGGCAAACCGGCGCTGACGCTGACGTTGCCGCGAGACCTGGACAAAACGTGCGTAAAGCACCAGCCACGCCAAAACCATCGCCAGAATGCACACTTGCAACGCCGCGAGCGCAGGCTCGGCCAAGCGGAAGTGGTAAGCGTCCCACAGGGTAATCGCGGAGAAACTGAAGAACACCAGCAGCGCGCAGCGGATGAACACCCGCCGGGTGAGATGGAACAGGCCGAACAGCAGGATCAGCACATAGAACACCAGAAACGCGCCGCGTGCCTCGTCGACATGGGCGATCAGCCACGTCTGCCAGCCGAGGCCCATCAACACTTGCGCTTCGGTCAGGCTGGGGTCGGCGAAGCGCTGGTTGCGCCCGCTCCAGAACATGGCGAAAAGGCTCGCCTGACTGATGACCACCAGCGCGCTTCCGATGGCCACTCCACTGAGCGATTGCTGATAATGCCCGGTGAAAAATGCCAGCCACAGCAGCAGCAAAGCCAATCCGTAGGTGGCCGCAGCGAGGGCGAAGCGTTTGAGCAAAAGGCGTTGAATGGCGTTATGGGTCAATCGTTGACTCACCGTGCGATAGGAGGCTGACCGAGTGTCCTACTCTACAGACCGGATGCCACTTTAGAGGGCCGGTCGCTAAATGACCACCGATTTTCGGGCCGGGAAAATGGCGTCAAAAGTATGTTGCCGAGACTCGCTCAGCGAGCCTCAGCACTTAACATCTATCGCAATACGCGGTGATTTTCGGTTTTTCGAAAGAAGATTGCTTTCTGGAGAATACTGCTTACATTGCAGTTTCCTACTGGATGCCTGTCGATTTTTACAACGTCACTTCAAAAGTTCCTTTTGACAAAAGGAGCTTCTCGCATTTGAACGTACCTTTGTAATATTTTTCGGACGCGAAGCTTTCCAATTTGAATTCTGGCCCTAGACCAATAAGTAATGGGTTGACGTTAAAAAGCAGCGAAGCCAGCCGGTTAGTCAAATCAAAGTCAATGGGTTCAGAGACTGCAAGCGAGTTCGGGAAAGCTATAATGATTGCGCCTGCCTTGGGGTACTCAGGACTATCAAAAGGCACTACGGAAGCAATCAGTAACGTCCGCGCCAATACGACGAGTGTGACATTCGTCCACTTGTGTTCCTTGTCACCAATAAAAAATGACACGAATCCGCCGGCAGCTTTTGCTTCGCCCCTGGCAAGCATGCCCGGCAAAAGTTCTATATCCAATTCCATAAATGTAGCCCCGGTGAGTCGGGTGGAGGTTTCCACCTGCCCCCTTACATTACTGCGCAAGAATTTTTCCCTGTACTGTCAACTCTAACAGTCGAACAGACTGTTTTCGTCTAGACGGACACTCGGTTATAACCTTGATCACCTACCGCCGTAGCGCAATTTCCCCCCGACGCTGATAGATGTGCCCGTCCACAAGCCGCGGTATACTTCCGCGCCTTTTTAGCGTCGCGCCACAGAGGGACAGCTACGAGCCGCAAGCCTCAAGCGGCAAGCTCAAGCTGTCCGCGTAATGCTTTAACTTGCCGCTCGAAGCTAGAAGCCTGTAGCTTCCCCACCGTTTTCAGAGGAGCGCGACTCATGACCGTGATCAAGCAAGATGACCTGATTCAGAGCGTTGCCGACGCCCTGCAGTTCATTTCCTATTACCACCCCGTGGATTTCATCCAGGCGATGCACGAAGCCTACCTGCGCGAAGAATCGCCAGCGGCCCGTGATTCGATGGCGCAGATCCTGATCAACTCGCGCATGTGTGCCACCGGCCATCGCCCGATCTGCCAGGACACCGGTATCGTCACCGTGTTCGTCCGTGTCGGCATGGACGTGCGCTGGGATGGCGCTACCATGGGCCTGGACGACATGATCAACGAAGGCGTGCGTCGCGCCTACAACCTGCCGGAAAACGTCCTGCGGGCCTCGATCCTTGCCGACCCGGCAGGCGCTCGCAAGAACACCAAGGACAACACCCCGGCCGTAATTCACTACTCCATCGTCCCGGGTAACACCGTGGAAGTGGACGTGGCGGCCAAGGGCGGCGGTTCCGAGAACAAGTCGAAAATGGCCATGCTCAACCCGTCCGACTCGATCGTCGACTGGGTATTGAAGACCGTGCCGACCATGGGCGCCGGCTGGTGCCCACCGGGCATGCTGGGTATCGGTATCGGCGGCACCGCCGAGAAGGCCGCAGTGATGGCCAAGGAAGTGTTGATGGAATCCATCGACATCCACGAGCTGAAGGCCCGTGGTCCGCAGAACCGCATCGAAGAAATGCGTCTGGAACTGTTCGAGAAGGTCAACCAGTTGGGCATCGGTGCCCAGGGCCTCGGTGGCCTGACCACCGTGCTCGACGTGAAGATCATGGACTACCCGACCCACGCCGCATCCTTGCCGGTGTGCATGATCCCGAACTGTGCCGCCACCCGTCACGCGCACTTCGTGCTCGACGGTTCCGGTCCAGCCTCGCTGGAAGCGCCACCGCTGGACGCCTACCCGGAAATCGTCTGGGAAGCCGGCCCGTCGGCCCGTCGCGTCAACCTCGACACCCTGACCCCGGAAGAGGTGCAGAGCTGGAAGCCGGGCGAAACCGTGCTGCTCAACGGCAAGATGCTCACCGGTCGCGACGCCGCGCACAAGCGCATGGTCGAGATGCTCAACAAGGGTGAAACCCTGCCGGTGGATCTGAAAGGTCGTTTCATCTATTACGTCGGCCCGGTTGATCCGGTCGGTGACGAAGTGGTTGGCCCGGCCGGCCCGACCACCGCAACGCGGATGGACAAGTTCACCCGCCAGATCCTCGAGCAGACCGGCCTGCTGGGCATGATCGGCAAATCCGAGCGCGGCCCGACCGCGATCGAAGCGATCAAGGACAACAAGGCCGTGTACCTGATGGCTGTCGGCGGCGCCGCTTACCTGGTTGCGCAAGCGATCAAGAAGTCCAAGGTGCTGGCATTTGCCGAGCTGGGCATGGAAGCGATCTACGAGTTCGAGGTCAAGGACATGCCGGTCACCGTAGCGGTGGACAGCAAAGGTGAGTCGGTACACATCACTGGCCCGGCGATCTGGCAACAGAAGATCAGCGAGAGCCTGGCGGTAGAAGTGCAGTAAGCTTCTGGCGTCATGAAAACGGCCGGTGCATCCGCAAAGATGCCCCGGCCGTTTTTGTGTGTTCAAACCAATTGCGATAAAAGAATCGCCCAAGCACAGAAAACGATCTTGCGCACCTGTCAGATCTGACAGGTCCATTAGCGGCCCACTCCTGTTAGCGTCTATCTATACGCCCTATGTAGCGCGAATGGATTCGACCATGGCCGATCAAGACCTCAGCATCACAGCTCCTTCCATCGCCAGAAGCTCATCGATCGCCACCATCGGCAAAAGCTGGAGCGCCGTAGGGCCGACCGCCTCGGCTGGATGCGAATTGCTGATCCCGCTATCGAGCGGTCGTGGTTACGACCCGCAAATACCCCTGTCAATCAACAGCCAGAGCGGTAACGGTTCGTTTGGCCTTGGTTGCCACCTGGGCCTGAGCCAGATCAGCCGCCGCACCAATAAAGGTGTTCCACGTTATACCGAGCACGATGAAATCATCGGGCATGACGGCGAGGTGTGGATGCCAGAGCTCGATGATGCCGGAAACCTGAAGTCGCGCACGGAACACAGCTACAGAGACCGCCCCATCCCCGAACACAACGTCGTGACTTACCGGGCGCGGATCGAAAGTGATTTTTCCCTGCGCGAATGCTGGCATCCGGCTGACGGTGGGACCCCCTTCTGGCTGATCCACGGTGCCGACGGCACGTTGCATGTCTACGGCAAAACCAGCGCCTCCCGCCGTGCCGACCCCGACGCCCCATCACGCATCAGCAGCTGGCTTTTGTGTGAAAGCATGAACGCCCATGGCGAACACATCTGCTACGAGTACAAGGCCGACGATCAGCCTGACGAGCAAGACCCCATTCACGACTACCGCGCCCAGCGCTATCTGCGACGGGTGTGTTACGGCAATGCCACGGCGAGCGATCACCTTTACAGCTGGGACACTGACAGACCGACGGATCTGCCATGGCATTTTCAACTGGTGTTCGATTACGGCGAACGCAGCAATTCGCTGACGGAGATTCCGAGCTACGAGGAAGTGAACCGCTGGCGGCTGCGGCCTGATCCGTTTTCCACCTATGGCCAGGGTTTTGAGCTGAGCACCCGCAGGCTCTGCCAGCAAGTGTTGATGTTTCATCACTTCCCCGGGGGCCTGGCGACAGAGGCAAAACTTGCACGTCGCCTGCTGCTGGAATATCGACCGATCCAGAACACTGCGCAGTGGGCCTACAGCCAGATCAGCGCGGCGCACTATCAGGCCTTCGATGCGCAAGGCAATGTCGAGCACTCACCGCCGCTAGAGTTCGAATACTCGCCCTTCGAGATCAACAAGGCACCTGCACGCCTGTTGGAAAACGAGACTCAACCGGGCATCGAAGACGGCGGGTTCTATCAATGCGTCGATCTGTATGGCGAGGGCGTGCCGGGCTTTCTCTGCCGCTACGACAACGCCTGGTATTACCGAGAACCGCTACGCGCGGCGCCTGGTACCGAACTGATCGGTTACGGCCCATGGGTTTTGCTGGACAGGATCCCGGTGGCAGATCGCAACCGCGCCGTGGCGCAACTGCTTGATCTGACCGGCGACGGCCGCCTGGACCTGATCATCGCCCGGTTGGGTTACTGCGGGTTTCATGCGCTGAATGCGCAGCGGCAATTCGAACTGTTCAGCGCGTTCGACACGTTTCCCCGGGAACACCAGGATCTGACTTTGACCATGGGGGATTTCAGCGGGGACGGGCTGATGTCAGCGGCCAGCATCAGCCCCGACCGCGTGCGCCTCTATGCCAGCCTGCGCGAAAAAGGCTTCGCCGCCGCACAGGAAATACCCCATGAATACGCAGACGACCGTCTGCCGGTGTTCAGCAACTCGCGGACCGAACTGGTGCTTCTGGGCAACCTGCTCGGCAGCGACATGCCCGAGCTGTGCCGCATCCGCCATGACGAAGTCCGCTGCTGGCCGAATCTTGGTCATGGCAAATTCGGTAAAGGACGCAAGATCAGTGCCCTGCCCTTCACCTACGACGAATTCGACGCCTCGCGAGTACGTCTGGCCGATCTCGATGGCTCCGGCGCGCCCGCGCTGATCTATCTCAGATCCGAAGGGTTCGACATTTACCTGAACCGGGGCGGCAACGGCCTGGAGCAGATTCCCGTCAGCGTGCCGTGGCCTGAAGACGTGCGCTATGACCGTTTGTGCCAGGTCAGTTTCGCCGACCTGCAAGGCCTCGGTTGCGCCAGCCTGATTCTGACGGTGCCGCATATCCAGCCGCGGCATTGGCGCTACGATTTTGTTGCAGCCAAGCCCTACCTGCTGGTCAACAGTAACAACAACATGGGCTGTTCCAGCAGCGTGACTTATCGCAGCTCGGCTCAGGAATGGCTGGATGAAAAGGAGCGGCTGCTTGCACTTGAGCGTGCACCGGTATGTCATCTGCCATTTCCGCTGGCCGTGGTGAAGAAGCAGGAGCAACACGACGAGATCACCGGCAACCGGTTGACCCAGTCGTTCACTTGGCGCGAAGGGTTCTACGACGGCAGGGAGAGGGAATTTCGCGGGTTCGGCTACTTGCAGCAACTTGACTGCGAGGTTGGAACCGATCCTTCAGAGCCTGGCTTCAGCGAGCCGGTGCAAACATGCACCTGGTTTCACAACGGTCAGGAAATCAATCGCTCCCGCGACGATTATTTCAGCGCGGATGTGGACGCCTGCCCGTTGGGCGAAACCCTGTTCAGTCGTTACCATCCCAAAGGTGAAATCGATGAGCCCGTCACTTCGGAGGAGTCCGACAGTCGCTATCGGATTGCGCAGGCACTGGTTGGCTCGGTCGCTCGAACAGAAATTTTCCCCTACCGCGCCGATGCGCAGGCGCCCGATGCAGCCGCGCTGTACTCGGTAGAAGAGAAGCGCTATCTGGTTCGCGAGGTGCGGCCGCAGGGGCCATATGCCGCAGCCGTTCTGCTGCCCCTTCAGGTCGAAGCCATCAGTTATCAGTACGACGGCTTTATCAACGACCCGCTGTGCCGCCACGATGTTACCCTGCGCTGGAACGCTTATGGCGCCGCGGCCCACGCACTTACAGTGAGCTATGCGCGCAGGTTGACCGCCCAGAGCCCGCCCCCCTTCACCGAAGACCATCTGAATCAATGGTGGTCCGACGCTCACGACGAGGCGCAGCAATACTTTTACATCAGTGAAACCCGTGCACGTCTGATCAATCTGCCAGAGCCACAGCAATGGCGATTGGGCTTGCCGTATCTGGAACGGGGCGATGCGCTGAAATTGGCCAAAGGTACGCTCCCCGGCGAGTTGAACCCGGCACGGGTGTCTTTCGAATCACTGAGAGAGCTGCAGGATACGCAAGAATGGGCCATGGAAAGGGTACTGACTTCGCAATCCATACAGCGTTATGTGGACGTAGAGGGTATTGAACTGGATGACGGCGTCGCCGGATTCGAAGCGCTGTCGCACTCTCTGGAGCTTGCCCTGCTGGATAAAACCGCGCTGGACGCTTACAGCATTGTGCCGGACCTGAATATCCGCGAGGCCCTCGTGGCAATTGGTTACTCACCCATGGCGCTGCTGTTCGAAGCACCGCCCAGCGAGGAACCAAACCTTTGGTCGTCGCGGTTCAATCTGGCCCGGTACGGCGGCTTGCAAGCGTTCTACAACGTGCTCGATTTCAATGAAACGCCAAGCCATGGCGTGACCAAAGCCGAATACGATCAACACTATCTGACAGTCATGCGCATGGAGTTGCCCGACGGTTGCGCCGTCCAGGTCGCGGAGTTCGACTATCACACCCTGAAACCCAAGCGAATCACCGACGCCAATGACAACACTGAAGAAGTCATCTACGAGCCTTCCGGTCAGCCACTGATCATCAGCTTTCACGGTACCGAGAATGGCAAACCTGCCGGATTCGACAAGCTGACCGATGACTGGACCTTGCCGGATCCCAGTCCGGAATACGCCATTCAGTTTCCGGAAGATACCGTAGGACACGCAGCGAGCACTCTGCACAAAAACCTTTTCAGCTGGATGGGCCTGATACCCGCCTCCACACTTCGAAGCCGCGCGATCAAGCAAGGCGACCTGTTGCCCGGCGGGCAGATCCGCGCCAGCGCACGTCGCCGGCTTGCGCGAAATCCCGGTCTGACGACTGAAGACCAGCGATTGCTCATGGCCATCGAACTGGCTTACCGAGAACCGGTTCACACCGTAGTGCTCAGTGCCGACCGCTATCCCTACGACGCCATAAAGGCGCAGATCCAGATCGTCAAAACCTGCGTCGACGGCTTTGGTCGGGTCCTGCAAACCCAACAGAAGGTCGATCCGGGGCTGGCTTATGTGGTGGGTGAGGATGGTCAATTGCTGATCGAAGAAGGTGAGCAACCGACGCAGACACGCTGGCGTATCAGCGAACGCGTCGAATACAACAACAAAGGTCTCGCGCAGCGCCAATACCGGCCGTTTTTCGCTAACACGCACCGCTACGTCAATGATCAATCGCTGCGCCAACTCGGGCTCTTCGATCAGCTGTTCTATGACGCAACGGGACGTCCGATCAAGCTGATCAACGCCAAGGGCGACTTTTCCCGCGAGACGTATCATCCCTGGTATCACACCAGCGAAGACTTCAACGACACCGCCGAAGAGGTGGTGTCTACGCGTGGGTCAGGCTCATGACCGCCTCCACACATTGGCGCACGCCTTCGCTGACAGCCAGCGACGGACGTGGCCTGCCTGTCCGTCAGGTCGCTTATTTGCGTACCGTGGCGGGCGACACGCCTAGCGCACTCGTGACCCGCCAGCACCACGATGTCGCCGGGCGCCTGGTCGCGCAACAGGATCCGCGCCTGCCGACAGCAAACACAACCAGCGTGTTTGCGCTGAACGATATCGCCGTGTTTACCAACAGCCAGGATAGCGGCTGGCGCCTGCTGCTGCCGGGCAGGGCCGGGGAGCCCGGACGCCGTTGGGATGAGCGCGGCCACGTCTGGCAGTCGACCTTCGACGAGCAATTGCGCGTGGTGCAGCTTGAAGTCTCGGGAAACGGCGAAAATCAGCTCGATACCTTCACGTACGCCTCAGGCTCTGACCAAGCAGACTCCAACCTGCGCGGCCGGTTGATCCGGCAGACGGATCCGTCAGGTTCGCTGGACATCACCGGCTATGCCCTCACCGGACAGGCACTGGTGGAAAAGCGCACTTTTCACGATAACGAAGCGTTCACCAGCCATCAGGTGTTCAGTCCGCTTGGCGCCGTACTTGAACAGACCGATGCCGGCGGCCATCGCAGAGCATCGCGCTACGGTCTCGCCGGGCAACTCAGGCAAATGGAACTGCAAGTCGAGACGAAAGTCACGCAGGTCTTGCTGGATGCGCAGTACAACGCGAACAATCAGATCATCTCGCAGCTGGCCGGTAACGGTGTCCTGAGTCAGTGGACGTATGACCCGGCCGACGGACGCCTGCATACGCGCACCAGTCAGAAAACTGCTCACCCCAGATTGCAGGATCTGCATTATTTCTACGATCGCATCGGCAATATCATTCGCATCGAAGACTACGCCTTCGAGCCCCTCTGGTTCGCCAATCAACGGGTCGACGGCCACCGTGAATTCAGCTACGACTCCCTGTACCGCCTGATCCGAGCGACCGGTCATGACGACGCCCTGCCCCCGGACATTCCCGGCCTGCCGCGACCGCCCGACGAGAAAAACCGCCTCAACTACACCCAGACATATAGCTACGACGACGGCGGCAATCTGACCGAATTGCGTCATCAGCGCGACGGCAACAGTCGTACCCGCACGATGTACATCGACCAGAAAAGCAATCGCGGGGTGCGTTGGGAAACGGGCGACGAGCCGCCGGACTTCGGTACCTGGTTCGACCCGCACGGCAATCAACGCAAGCTGCGCCACGGTCCGTCATTGCAATGGAGCAGGCGTGATGAGCTGGAGCGCGTGGATCTGGTTATCCGTCAGGACGGCGATAACGATGCCGAGTATTACCAGTACAGCGCCGGCCAGCGGGTCCTCAAATGTCATGAATGGTTCACCGACAAGGTCCGCCACTTCCACCAGGTGCGCTACCTGCCGGGGCTGGAAATTCGCCGCAAGGACAACGGCGAGGAGCTGCACATCATCAGCCTCGGTAACGCGCGCTGCCTGCATTGGGCGCAACGTGCAGTGCCGATAGACGACCAGATACGTTACACCCTCGAAGACCACCTCGGCTCTTGCGTGATGGAGCTCAATGAAGACGCTGTGGTCACCAGCGCAGAAGGCTATTACCCGTTCGGCGAAACCGCGTGGATGGCGCCGGAATCGGAAATCGAATACCGCTTCATCCGATATTCCGGCAAGGAAATGGATGTCAGCGGTTTGTACTACTACGGCGCCCGCTATTACGCGCCGTGGTTGCAGCGCTGGATCAGTGCCGATCCGGCGGGGGATGTGGATGGGTTGAATGTGTATGCGTTTGTAGGAAACAACCCGGTCTCTTTTGTGGATGTGCAGGGGAACAGCCGAGAAGGACATGAGATTGTCAACTTCGCAAACTTTCTGAGCGTTCTTAGTGATTACTCTGTTACTGCTCAAGAACAGATTCAGAACATCTCACACGGACAATACGGTGTCGAATTGCTGGCGAATTTCGCGGGAGAAGGCATCAATGCCGCAGCCAGTTTCCTCGGCGGCCTTCACCTCGGTCCGAAAATAGGCTCAATGCTTCCCGACAATCCGCACATGGTCAATTTTACTGAACAGGGTAAACCACCATTTCTCGAAGGGTTTGTTGGCGGGAACATCGCCGGCACCATCACGGGGGAACTTGCTGATCGCCTCATGTCCCCTGCAAATCTGATCAAGCCCTTGATTCCACAAACGTCAGCAATGAGCGTCGCAGCCATTGATGAAAAGATCGGTCTCACACAGGGTCGACTGGATACCAGCCCGGCCAACGCAAGCCTGATATTCATGAACTACGTCGTCGGATCAGTTATTGGAGGCGTCGGCGCAACGCTCAATATGGGGCAACGTGTACAAGAAGCCGAGGACATCAAAAACGGATTGGATCCGGTAAAGATTCAGAAAATCGAAACCATGCTTGCAGACTGGAAAGAAGCCCTCACTTCCCGAATGGCCATCGCCGAAAAAGCGTACAGGCGTCTGGGGCGAAACACGTTCGATGCAGGTCTTGTGATACCTAATGCAGGCCACTCAACAGCTGCGGGGCCTATCCGACTCGAAGCCCTTCGAGAGGAAACCAGTAAGGTTTTGGGATTTATCGAAACCAGCCAGACCATGATGAGTTGGTACAAGGAAGACGCACTCACAGACAACCGTTTTTTGCGCAAACAAGCTCAACCGAAACCCAGGTTCAAAGCGGCATTTCAGGATTTTGTCAGGCCATTCACCCGACATACAAATCCACACCAATGAAATTCGATACCGTTCATTCGCGCACTCCTGCGTTGACGGTCACCGACGCACGTGGCCTGCCAGTCCGACAGGTCGCTTACTTACGTTCGGTAGCCGGTGCTACGCCAAGCGTCCTGGTGTCCTGCCAGCACTACGACGTGCTCGGTCGTCTGGTCGCGCAAAGAGATCCGCGTCTGCGAGAGACTCATGCGAATACTACCACCGTGTATTCGCTGAACGACGCTGCGGTGTACACCGACAGCGTGGACTCCGGCTGGCGTCTGGTGCTGCCGGGGCTGGCCGGCGAGCCGCGGCAGCGTTGGGACGAGCGCGGTCACCACTGGGCGTCGACCTTCGATACGCAGCTGCGCGTGACAACGCTCAAGGAAGACGGTGACGCTCGGATCGACAGTTACAGTTATGGTGAAAGCTCTGCCGATGCCGGCCACAACCTGCGCGGCCAAATGATCCAACAGACTGACTCTTCAGGCTCACTGGATATCACCAGTTACGCTCTCACCGGTCAGGCGCTCGCGCAAACCCGAACCTTTGACGATGGCGAGGCGTTCACCAGCCATCAGGTCTTCAGCCCATTGGGCGCTGTGCTGCAGCAGACCGATGCCGGTGGTTATCGCAGAGCGTCAAGCTACGGTCTTGCCGGCCAGCTCAAACAGGTGGAGCTGCAAGTCGGGGAGCAGATCACACAGGTTCTGCGGGATGCGCAGTACAACGCCGATGATCAGATCATCTCGCAACTGGCCGGTAACGGGGTACTCAGCCAATGGACGTACACCGCGACCGATGGCCGCCTGCAAACACGGATCAGCCATAAAACCGGCCAGGCCAGGTTGCAGGATCTCGCCTATTTCTACGACCGCGTCGGCAACATCATCCGCATCGAAGACCACGCCTTCGAGCCGACCTGGTTCGCCAACCAACGGGTCGATGGCCAACGCGAATTCAGCTACGACTCCTTGTACCGGTTGATCCGCGCGACCGGTTACGACGACGCCCTGCCTCCTGATATCCCCGGCCTGCCGCAACCGCCCGATGAGAAAAACCGCCTTAATTACACCCAGACTTACACCTACGATGACGGGGGTAACCTGACCGAGCTGTGCCATCAGCGCGACGGCGGCAGTCGCACCAGGCGCATGTACATCGACGAGCAAAGCAACCGCGCAGTGCGCTGGGAAACCGGCGATCACGAACCGGACTTTGGCAACTGGTTCGACCTGCATGGCAATCAACGCAGGCTGCGGCACGGTCCGCAACTGCACTGCAACAGTCGCGACGAGCTGGAACATATAGATCTGGTGATCCGCAAGGACAGCGTCAACGACACCGAGAGTTACCAATACAGCCAGGGCGTACGGGTACTCAAGCGCCGTGAAACGTTCGCCAAAGGTGCCAATCACTTCCAGCAGGTGCGCTACCTGCCCGGCCTGGAAATCCGCAGCAAAGACAATGGCGAAGAACTGCACATCATCAGCGTAGGTAACGCGCGCTGCCTGCATTGGGTGAGCAATCCACCTGCCGCCAACACTCAACTGCGTTACACCCTCGAAGACCACCTCGGCTCATGCGTAGTGGAGCTCGATGACAACGCTACGGTCACCAGCGAAGAAGGCTACTACCCGTTCGGCGAAACCGCTTGGATGGCACCGAAATCGGAAACCGCATACCGCTTCATCCGTTACTCCGGCAAGGAAATGGACGTCAGCGGTTTGTACTACTACGGCGCCCGTTATTACGCGCCGTGGTTGCAGCGCTGGGTCAGTGCCGATCCGGCGGGGGATGTGGATGGGTTGAATCTGTATGCGTTCGTAAGCAACAACCCCGTCGGCTATATAGACGCCGACGGCCAAGGCAAAGTACTACCGACAAAAGCGGACTATGACTCCGCCTGGAGCAGGCACTTTTCGCGGGAAAACGCCAGTTATGCAAAAAGAGGTCAAGGGATGGCTTCTGATCGCCTGCGCAATGCTCTGGCGAATCAGATACTCAAGCATGTGAATATTTTGGCAATCACCCGACTGCGTTCCAACAATGTGCAGCAGCAGATTCGCAACCAGAATTCAACGTCCCAATTTGCGAAAGCGACCGCCCGCAGGACAGCCGTTCATGTGACGAATCAGACCCTTAGTTATGGCGCGGGAATACTGGTGGGGCTGGGCGCCCAAGCTCTGGGGGCAGCCGCTCCTGGCGCAGGAAATGTGGTTGGTATCGGCATGGGGGTAGCCACAAAAACCGCCGTCAGCTTCGCTATTGACTACATTGCCGAACAAAGTGGGCTGAGCACCTCGGTCAAGCTCAAGACAAGTCCGCTTGATCCCGACAAACTCATCCGGCAGGCAGAGTACAAGTCCATGAACCTGCTGAATTATCTGGGCCACAAAGTCGTCAAGAATTTCGACATTCGAAAAACCAAAGGCCAGGTAGGCACCGGAAAATTCGTCACCTCTGTGGGGCTAAAATTTATTACGCCAACCGTTGCCTCTGAAGCAAGTGCAGCGATCTCCTTAGCGGTTGGAGCAGTAGAAATCGCCAAAGAAGTCAGCGATGCCAGTTCGGAAATATCCGCCGAGAAATACGACAGGCTGTTCACGTATATTCCAGAATTGGTCCAGCAGATCAACGATAACCTGCAAACCACAAGAGAGCACTTCGCTGCACTTTCCATCGATTCGCTGGCGGGTATCAATCTTGCCGACCTTGAAGCGGAAACGGAGAAAATTACCGAACAATTGCAAGAAACAATGAACATGGCAATCTCCTATTCGAAGAAACCCAGGGCGGCATGACCCCCATGGATCTCAAGTAGCAGGCAAGGGGTGATGGCATGCTATCGTGCCCGCCCGTCCTGCCGACCTTTGATCCAGCATGCTGCCGACTTCCCGTACCCTGCGTCTGTCGTTGTATTCCCTGCTGATCATCGCCGGCACGGTCATTGCCGCGACGCTCGCGATGCGCCACGCCGAGCGTCAGGCGCTGGAAGAAGACGCGGCCCGCGCCAATCAGCAACTGGGGTTGTACGCCAACTCCTTGCACACCCTGATCGACCGCTATCGCGCCCTGCCCGCCGTGCTGGCGCTGGACCCGCAATTGCGTTCGGCCCTGGCCGGCCCGGTCGATGCTGCGCAGCAAGCGGCATTGAATGTGAAACTGGAAAAGATCAACGGTGCGGCGCAGTCCTCGACCCTTGAACTGCTGGATCGTACCGGCCTGGCCGTGGCCGCCAGCAACTGGCGCTTGCCCAGCAGTTACGTTGGCCACAATTACGGCTTCCGCCCCTACTTCAGCCAGACCCGCACCCAAGGCACCGGGCGTTTTTACGCAGTGGGCGTGACCAGCGGCATTCCCGGCTATTTCCTTTCCAGCGCCGTACTTGGCGACAACGACGAGTTTCTCGGCGCGATGGTGGTCAAGCTGGAATTTCCCGAACTGGAACGCGAATGGAGTCAGGGCAGCGACACGCTGCTGGTCAGCGATGCACGCGGGATCATCTTTATCGCCAATCAGCCGGGCTGGCGTTATCGCGCCTTGCGGCCGTTGAGCGCCGATGATCTGGCCGAGATCAAAACCACGCGTCAGTACGACAAGCAATCGCTGCTGCCGCTGACCCATTTGCCGCTACGGCGCTTCGATGACAACAGCGATCTGCGCCGGGTCGAAGGTCCGCAGGGCACGGCGGACTATCTGTGGGAATCGCTGCCGCTGGCGACCGAAGGCTGGACCCTGCATCTGCTGCGTCGTCCGCAAGTGGCCTTCGAGGATTTGCGCAACGCCGCACTGGCCGCCGCTGGCGTGTGGCTGGCGCTGGTCTTCCTGTTGCTGTTCCTCAATCAGCGCTGGCGGCTGGCCAAGGTCCGTCAGCGCAATCGCGAAGAACTCGAGCGTCTGGTCGAGGAGCGCACCCGCGACTTGCGCACCGCGCAGGAAGGTCTGGTGCAGTCGGCCAAACTCGCCGCGCTGGGGCAGATGTCCGCCGCACTGGCCCACGAAATCAATCAACCGCTGACCGCCCAGCGCATGCAACTGGCCACCCTGCGCCTGCTGCTCGAACATGGCCGCGTCGATGACGCCTACAAGGCGCTGAAACCGGTGGACGATATGCTCACGCGCATGGCTGCCCTCACCGGCCACCTCAAGACCTTCGCCCGCAAAAGCCCGAGCGGTCTGCGCGAACGTCTGGATCTGGCGACGGTGGTCGATCAATCGCTGCAACTGCTCGATGCGCGCCTGCGTGACGAACAAGTCAGCCTGGTGCTGCATCTGACCCGCCCGGCGTGGGTGCGCGGTGATGCGATTCGTCTGGAACAGGTGTTGATCAATTTGCTGCGCAACGCGCTGGATGCGATGCAGGGTAAAGCCTGCAAGCGCCTGGAAATCCGTCTGGAGGCCGATGAGCAATTGTGGCGGCTCAGCGTCAGCGACAACGGCGGCGGGATTGCCGAGGAACATCTGGGCCAGGTGTTCGATCCGTTCTTTACCACCAAACCGGTGGGCGATGGTCTTGGCCTGGGGCTGGCAGTATCCTTCGCCATCGTGCATGAATCCGGCGGGCGCCTGAGCGTCGAGAATGGCGACCACGGCGCAGTGTTCAGCCTGACCCTGCCAATCGATCTGGAGGCACACATCTGATGCTCAATTCGGTGATGGTGGTCGACGACGAAAGCAGCATTCGCGACGCCGTTGAACAGTGGCTGAGCCTGTCGGGGTTTCAGGTGCAATTGTTCAGCCGTGCCGAAGAATGCCTCGCCGCGCTCCCGGAACATTTTGCCGGGGTGATCCTCAGCGACGTGCGCATGCCCGGCATGGACGGCTTGCAATTGCTCGCGCAAGTGCAAAAGCGCGACAGCGATCTGCCGGTGATTCTGCTTACCGGCCATGGCGATGTGCCGATGGCGGTCGAAGCCATGCGCGATGGCGCCTACGACTTTCTGGAAAAACCGTTCAGCCCGGAAACCCTGCTCGGCAGCCTGCGCCGGGCGCTGGACAAACGCCGCCTGGTCCTGGAAAACCGCGCCCTGCACGAACTGGCCGACAACCGCGCAAAGCTCGATGCGACGCTGCTCGGCGTGTCCCGCGGTTTGCAGACATTGCGTCGGCAAGTGCTGGATCTGGCGACGTTGCCGGTCAACGTGCTGATCCGTGGTGAAACCGGCAGCGGCAAGGAGCTGGTCGCACGTTGCCTGCATGATTTCGGCCCGCGCGCCGGCAAACCTTTCGTGGCGCTGAACTGTGCGGCGATCCCGGAGCAATTGTTCGAGGCCGAACTGTTCGGCCATGAGAGCGGCGCGTTTACCGGCGCCTCGGGCAAACGCATCGGCAAGCTGGAATATGCCGATGGCGGCACGCTGTTTCTCGACGAGATCGAAAGCATGCCGCTGGCCCAGCAGGTGAAATTGCTGCGGGTCTTGCAGGAACAGAAACTCGAGCGGTTGGGTTCGAACCAAAGCATTCGCGTTGATTTGCGTATCGTCGCGGCGACCAAACCGGACCTGCTCGACGAAGCTCGCGCCGGGCGTTTTCGTGAGGACCTGGCGTATCGCCTGAACGTCGCCGAACTGCGCTTGCCGCCGCTGCGCGATCGCCGCGAAGACATTCCGTTGCTGTTCGAGACCTTCGCGCAGAATGCCGCTCAGCGTCTGGGCCGGACCTTTCCGCCGTTGACCGGTGCGCAGCTCAGTCACTTGCTCAGCCATGACTGGCCGGGCAACGTCCGCGAACTGGCTAACGTTGCCGAGCGTCAGGTACTGGGGCTTGATGAACCGGTCGCCGGAATCGATCCGGGGCAGTCGCTGGCGGCGCAGCAGGAAGCCTTCGAAGCGCAATGCCTGCGCGCGGCGTTGACCCGGTATAAAGGTGATGTCAAAGCCGTGCTCGAAGAACTGCAACTGCCGCGCCGCACGTTCAATGAAAAGATGCAGCGGCATGGGTTGAGTCGGGAGATGTTTCTGGCGGAGTGAGGCAGAGATTTGTGGTGTAGCTGAAATCCATCCCCCTCACCCCAGCCCTCTCCCCCAGGGGGCGAGGGGGAAGGGAGCCGATCTCCATGCTTTCCCGAATCTGTATTCGACTCGATATTGCAGGTCGATGTAACCCACAAGAACACCTCGGTCAGTCCCCTCTCCCTCTGGGAGAGAGCTAGGGTGAGGGGCTTTTGATCTTCACGCGTTAAGCGGAAATCCGCCCACTCAGCTCAATCAGTCGGCACAAATC